>JAHZHF010000145.1 GCA_019420405.1 Clostridiales bacterium | reverse complement strand
CAAGAACAGGCGGGGAGCAACTCGCCTTCGGCTCAGACAATCTCCCCGCCTGTCCAAACGTCCGTACCCGACACTTCAAGTTTCGCAAATTTCCTTCCGAAGTCACCTGTCAACATCCTCCGCTCTCGCAGAAAGGCTTTCGAAATAACTGCTGTTTTCCAGAAGTTTCGGACAGAAAGTCAGTGAATATATAGCTGAAAATATCCGAAGTTTTAAAAAGGAATTGACATTACAAACAGAAACGCTTACACTGATCTTGTAAGCGTTTACATCCTGCGAATTGAATGTGCGGAATATGGTGAAGCGGGATGATAATTAAGGAAGAGTCCGGCTGTACCATCTGAAATGCTGCACGTAAGTGCCGGAGGCGGCGCAGCGGGAGAACGGAGAAAGGAGCAAAACGAAAATGAAAGAATTTATGGACAAGGAATTCCTCCTCAGCACAGAGACAGCAAGAGAGCTGTTCCACGGATATGCGGAAAAGACGCCGATTCTTGATTACCACTGCCATATCAACCCGAAGGAGATCGCAGAAGACAGAAAGTTTGACAATATTACACAGGTATGGCTTGGTGGTGACCATTATAAATGGCGTCTCATGCGTTCCAACGGTGTGGAAGAGAAATATATTACCGGAGATGCGACAGACCGTGAGAAGTTTCAGAAATGGGCGGAGACACTGGAGCGCGGAATCGGAAACCCGCTGTATCACTGGAGCCATCTGGAGCTTCAGAGATATTTTGGATATCATGGCGCGTTAAACGGGGAGACAGCAGAGGAAGTTTGGAATCTGTGCAACGCGAAACTTGCTGAGGATTCCATGAGCGTGCGCAACCTGATCCGTCAGTCCGGTGTTACACTGCTCTGTACGACAGATGACCCGGCAGATTCCCTGGAGTGGCACAAAGTGCTCAAAGAGGATGAAAGCTTTGAAGTACAGGTACTTCCGGCATGGCGCCCGGACAAGGCGATGAACGTTGAGAAACCGACGTTTGCAGAATATCTGAAAACGCTGGGAGAGGCTGCGGGCATGGAGATCCGCACATTCGCAGATATCAAGGCAGCTTTAAAGAAGAGAATGGAATTCTTCAACGAAATGGGATGCCGTGCTTCGGATCATGCTCTTGAGTATGTAATGTATGTTCCGGCTTCTGAGGAAGAGGTTGAGGCGATCGTGGCGAAAAGCCTGGCAGGAGGAACTGAAATATAAAACGGAGTTCATGCTGTTTGTAGGAAGAGAGTACAGTCGTCTCGGATGGGCAATGCAGCTCCACTACGGATGCAAGCGAGACAACAACGTGCCGATGTTCGATAAGCTGGGACCGGATACCGGATTCGACTGCATCAATAACTATGCTCCGTCAGGCCAGATGGCAGATTTCCTGAATGCATTAAACGTTACGGGAGAGCTTCCGAAGACGATCATCTACAGCTTGAATCCGAACGATGACGAAGCGATCGGAACGATCCTCGGATGCTTCCAGGATTCTACTGCTGCTGCAAAGATCCAGCAGGGATCAGCATGGTGGTTCAATGATCACAAGACGGGCATGATGAAGCAGATGACATCTCTTGCAAATCTGGGATGCTTCGGAAACTTTATCGGAATGCTGACAGACTCCAGAAGTTTCCTGTCTTATACAAGACATGAGTATTTCAGAAGGATCCTCTGCGAGCTGATTGGCAACTGGGTGGAGAACGGAGAATATCCGGACGATATGAAGGTGCTTGGAAACCTTGTGAAAGACATCTCTTACAACAATGCGGTTAGATACTTCGGATTTGATCTGGAGACAGTCTAAGCCACTCAGACAAGAATGGGAAAATCAGGATAAGAATAAAGAGCAGGTATAGATAAGTAGAAGTAGAACAAGTATAAATATAGGGCCGGAGGAGCATTTTTCCTCCGGCCCTGTCTGCATTCCGGAGCTCTTTTTCGGCGCCCTTTTCTGGCCTCTTTCCTGGTGCTTTTTTCTGGCGCTCTTTGCGGACTCTCTTTCATGTCACGCGGACAGTCAGTAGTCAATATTATTCGTATTTTTTTCCGACACCGTAGATAACAGCCAGCATTGCGAGAACTATAATAACAGCGCTGATCTTTTTCGCCGATTCCCACAGATCCATGCCTCCGGCGGCCAGGCATATTCCACAGATAAGCGGGTAGAGTATGGAGGCTGCCATGAGACAGATTTTAAACGCGGTGCACAGATACGGCCAGTTTCCGTTGTTGAAGGCAAGTCCCTGCATGTGGATCCGGACAGGGCCCTGGGAGACATAGTTGATTTTATTCTCATCGTAATATACAGGAAGCAGCCCTTTGGCAAAGAAACAGAACCACCCGGCAAAAAGCAGAGAGAGACCGCACAGCAGCAGGACGTCCCCACGCATTTTTTCAAAAGTCAGTCCGAAGATGTTAAGTATCAGGATTTCAGCCGCGGTGATTCCTGTACAGATCAGGAAGGCCCAAATCCAGTATTTCTTTCTGCGCTTAATTGTTCTAAGGACAGCGGCAGCATCAATCGTGTCGGTGGTGGCGATGGCGTCAGTGGTTTCAGTGGGGACAGCGTCAGCGGAAACACCGCCGTCAGTTTCTTCGTTGGCCGGAGATATCCGCTCTCCTCTGAGCAGCTCTGAAACGGTTATGTCAAGAGCTTCTGCAAGCGGGAGCAGCAGGGAAACACCCGGAAGGCTTGCGCCCCGTTCCCATTTGCTGACTGTCTTGTTTGATACAAAGAGTTTGTCTGCAAGATCCTGCTGTGTCATCTGATGTTCCTTCCTGAGTGAGGAAAGGAAGCCCCCGAATTTTTCATTGTCAATCTGAAACATAGTGTTGTTCCTCCCTGGAAGCAGCGGTTTGGATTATGCTGTGTGGAAAAGTTTCGCAGTTGGACCGCTGCTCTGTGAATATTGTACGGGAGGAGTGGGGAAAAGGCAATCTACCTGTGGGAGATTCAGGTGGTTAGTGCTCTCCAATCGTCCGCTCCGCTTTCTGCATTAATTCAGGCGGAAATACGTTACTGTTCACAGGAGCGCCATTCGTAAAACCGCACTGCGTGCTTATTGTGGCTGACGCCACTGTTTTACTCATGAAAAGGCGCTCCCTCCGTCTGCAAAAAGGCGGCCTGCTCCTTATGCAAGCATAAAGCAGCCGCCTTTGGCAGACGTGTGAACTGTAACGGAAATGCTATTGTCTAAATAGGCTGATAAACACAGAACAGCGCGGCTGGAAGACTTTCTAATCCGAAAGTTCTTCAGGCCGCGCTCTTGCTTTTGACAGATATTACCTCTGATTCCAGAAGTTTCTCACCAGGGAATTCGCAAACTTTACAGGATCTACCGATCCATCTCAAGCTGAGGTCCGACTGCCTTATGCCCTTTGATGACGTTTTCGATCTCTTTGAGATCTGATGACGGAAGATCGCCGGGAATTGTGTTTTTCACTGCGCTTGTAGCGTTTCCGATCTCCAGTGCTCTCTGGCAGTTCTCGTTGTCGGAGAGAAGCCCGTATAATACGCCGGATACATAAGCATCTCCGCTGCCGATCCGGTCAACAACTTCGATGTTGTGATAGGGCTCTTCCTCGTAGAACTTGTCCTTGCGCGCATCGTAGATGATAGAACCGAATGTGTGGACCTTCGGACTGTGAACGATACGCTGAGTTGAAGCGACGATAGAGATTGGGAAATCTGTTGTAAAGCTCTTCATGATGTCTTTCGCATCGCCCGTTTTCAGGAAAGTCAGTCTCGCTGTTTCCTCTGAACAGAAGAAGATATCTACATACGGGAGAATCTGGAGAATGCATTCTCTCGCCTCATCTCCGGTCCACAGATTTCCACGGAAGTTTACGTCAAATGAGATGATTGCACCGGATTCTTTAAAACGACGGATCATCTCCATGGCGGTTTCGCGGCACTTCTGTCCCAGAGCCAGTGTGATACCGCTCGTGTGGAAACAGCGTGTGGAGGAGAACAGGGAATCATCGAAATCATCAATGGAGATTGTGTTGATCGTGGAGTGGCGCCGGTCATAGACTACGCCGGGTTTTCTCGGATAAGCCCCGTTTTCGTAGTAGTAGATTCCGAGACGCGCGTCCGGAGCCGTGTCATATACCAGAAAGTCATCACTGACTCCGCAGAAACGGATACGGTTCTTTGCATATGTACCGATGTCGTTGGCGGGGAGCTTGGAGATGATTCCGGTTCTCAGTCCCAGAAGGGAAACACCGGATACTACGTTGAGTTCTGCACCGCCGACCTGTTTCTGAAGTGTTTCACCTCGTACAAGGCGTTCATTGCTCGGCGGGGAAAGGCGGAGAAGGACTTCTCCAAGTGAAAGAAGGTCAAAAGATTTGTTCATAAATGTATACCTCCTGCGCATGGAATTCAATGGGAATATTTTTGTGGGGATGCTGCATGGCAGACAGCATCCCCGGATTCAAGGTTTGGGTTTATATTAATTTTAACGTCAGCATAATTATCTGCGGACATGTCCGGAAAAGTCTCCGTCGTCCTGATTAACCTCTGATTTCTTTTACGATCTCTACGGCTTCTTTGACCATCTCTTTGATTTTGTCAAACTCGCCAGCTTTTACCAGATCGCCTTTTACCATCCAGCTTCCGCCGCATGCAAGAATCTTGTCATATGCAAGATAATCTTTTACATTCTTCGGATTGATTCCGCCTGTCGGCATGAACTTCATTCCAACATAAGGAGCTGCGATCGCTTTGATATAAGCGAGTCCGCCAGCCTGCTCAGCGGGGAAGAATTTAACAACATCCAGTCCGAATTCCAGAGCCTGCTCTACATCACTCGGGTTTGCGCATCCCGGTGTAACAGGGATTCCTTTGTCAACACAGTATTTAACAACCTTCGGGTTCAGTCCCGGGCTTACGATGAATTTTGCACCTGCTGCAACTGCACGGTCAACCTGCTCTGTTGTCAGGACAGTGCCTGCTCCAACCAGCATGTCCGGATATTTCTCTGCCATAATCCGGATGGATTCTTCAGCAGCATCTGTACGGAAAGTTACTTCTGCACACGGAAGTCCGCCTTCACAGAGCGCCTGAGCCAGCGGCTCTGCGTCTTTTGCGTCATCGAGAACAACTACCGGGATAATACCGAGCTCACCAAATTTTTTTAATACATCGTTCATTTTCCATCTCTCCTTTGTTTCACAATATGAAAACTGGTTTCTTGATGTGATACATCCTAACTCAAAGTATAATACGGATTCGGAAAATGTCAAGTAAAAAAAGTACCAAAAAACTAAGAAAAAATCTGAGCATAAAAACGGATTGCGCCCGGGGAGCTCCTGTGATAGAATTAGTTTCATAATATGAAACAAAGTGAGATTGCACGGAACTGAAATATGGTGGGAGGCGGAAAAAGATGGAGCAGAAAAATCCGATACAGGTTGCCGGACGTATTTTTGATGTGATGGAGCTGCTGGCAGAGAGCGGGAGTATCGGCCTGATGGACTTGAGCGGAGCGCTGGGGCTGAATAAAACGACGGCTTACAGAGTTCTGAGTTCTCTTATTTATATGGGGTATGCAAGGCAGAATGAGGCCACGGGAAAATATGAACCGACGCTTAAGATCGTAGATATGGCGAATAAGATAATGAGCAAAGTAGATGTGGTACAGATTGTACGGCCGTATCTGCGGAAACTGATGGAAGCTACGGGGGAGACGGTTCATTTCGTGGAGAGAGACGGGACGGAAGCGGTGTATATCGATAAGGTAGAGTCGTTCAGCAACGGGATACAGATGGTATCCCGGATCGGGAGCAGAGTGCCCCTCTATTGTTCAGGTGTGGGAAAAGCCATGACAGCTCAGATGGATGAGTGGGAGGCGGAAGAGATCTGGAACGGAAGCAGGATCGTCAGTCTGACACCTTATACAATAACGGATTACGGTGAATTCAAAAAAGAGCTGGAACAGATCAGACAGATGGGCTATGCTCTTGATAATGAAGAAAATGAGATCGGAGTCAGGTGTATTGCGTGCAGCCTGAAAGACGCCCTGGGACGGGCAAACTATGCGTTCAGCATCTCAGCGCCGGTCAGCCGCATGGATAATGAGAGAATCCGGGAGCTGGCGGGATATGTACTGAAAGCGGGCCGGGAGATGGAGGACCGGCTGACGGACGGTTATGGCCGCGGGCGGAAAAAGTGAGAAAAAGGACTTTTCAATCCGAAGGTTTTCTGATAATATAAGATGCGAAAAAACGAAAGCGGGTACTGTAACTCCTGCAGGCTGCAATGGGGCAGACGGGCAGGGGCAGACCTGCTTTATTCTTTTTTGGGAAAGGAAGATGGAAGAAAGATGCCTAAATTAAATGAAAATTATCTGAACGTAAAGGACAGCTATCTCTTTGCTGAGATTGCGCGCAGAGTCAGCGCGTACGAGAAAAAATATCCGGAAAAAGCGGGAAATATTATCCGGCTTGGAATCGGTGATGTGACCCGGCCGCTTACGAAGAGCGCCATTGAGGGACTCCACGAGGCGGTTGAGTCCCAGTCCGTGTCAGAGACTTTCAAGGGATACGGGCCGGAACAGGGGTATGAATTTGCACGCAGAGCTGTGTCTGAATACTATGCAAAGCATGGCGTGAAGGTAGATCCGGACGCAGTGTTTATCTCAGACGGCGCGAAGAGTGATACGGGAAATATTACGGAACTGTTTGCTCAGGACAATGTGATCCTTGTGCCCGACCCGGTATACCCGGTGTACGTGGATACAAATACGATGGACGGGAAAAAGATTATCTATATGAATGGAACTGAGGAGAATGATTTCCTTCCCATGCCGGACGATTCGGTAAAGGCGGATGTGATCTACCTCTGCTCGCCAAACAATCCGACCGGGGCCTGCTACACGAAGGCGCAGTTAAAAGAGTGGGTTGACTACGCTATCAGAAATGAAGCGGTGATCCTCTTTGACTCCGCGTATGAAGCGTTCGTGTCAGAACCGGATCTGCCCCGCAGTATCTACGCGGTTGAAGGAGCAGAGAAATGTGCGGTCGAGTTCTGCTCCCTGTCGAAGACGGCAGGATTCACCGGAACGAGATTCTCCTATACGGTGGTTCCGAAGGAGCTTGTATTCACTGCCTCTGACGGAAGCAGCATGAGCCTGCACGATATGTGGAACCGCAGACAGTCTACCAAGTTTAACGGCACACCTTATATTATACAGTATGCCGCTGCTCAGGTACTCACAGAGAAGGGGATGGAAGAGTGCATGGAAAACATTTCCTATTATATGGAGAACGCCCGCATGATCGCGGAGACGCTGCGCCGGAAGAACATCCCGTTTACAGGCGGCGTGAATTCCCCGTATATCTGGTTTAAGTGCCCGGACGGGATGGAGTCATGGGAACTGTTTGATTATCTGCTTGAGAGAATCCAGGTTGTAGGTACGCCGGGGGCCGGTTTTGGAGTAAATGGAAAGAATTACTTCCGTCTGACTTCCTTTGGTACTCATGAGAAGACAAAAGAAGCGATGGAGAGATTTGATCGGCTTTTCAGCTATAAAGTTCAATAACTTCCGAATTCAAAACGTCCGAAAACAGAGCCGATTCCTGAGACGTATTCTGCGGGAATGGAGGACGGCTCTGGGCTTCGCTCCAGGGAATAAGGGAAACTACAAAGTACCGGATACGGATTAAAGGCAAGGACAGCCGGGGCTTAACTCGCTG
>JAHZHF010000144.1 GCA_019420405.1 Clostridiales bacterium | reverse complement strand
CTGTCCCCTTTTCACAGAATACATATTGTCAAAACTTCGCTCCACTTCCGGACACATTTTGACAGAAAACGTTATTGAACTATATAGCTGATACTTATCGGATCACCCTGACTTTCAGCACGCCATCCACAGCCGAAAGCTGCTCCTCCACGTCCGGCGTTACGTCAGCGTCCACATCCATCATCGTATATGCATATTCCTTACGGCTCTTGTTTGTCATAACAGAAATATTAATGTTCTTTTCTGCCATAAGGCTCGTAAACTGTCCGAGCATATTGGGGATATTCTTATGGAGAATTGTTACACGCTGCCCCTCTCCCTTTGCCCCCATATTGCAGTCCGGGAAATTGACTGAGTGTGTAATGTTTCCATTCTCCAGGAAGTCTTTCAGCTCCTCCGCAGCCATCTTCGCGCAGTTATCCTCAGATTCCTCTGTGGACGCGCCCAGATGCGGAATTACGATTGCCCCCTTGACACCTACGATTTCCTTTGTCGGGAAATCTGTCACATAGCAGTGCACTTTTCCCGATACAAGAGCATCCACGATATCCTCCTGATTGACCAGGACGTCACGTGCAAAGTTTAAGATCACCACACCCTCTTTCATCAGGCTGATGGCATTCTTATCGATCATGCCCTTTGTATCTTCCAGTGCCGGTACATGAACAGTAATATAGTCGCAGTCTTTGTAGATTTCATCAGCTGTTTTCGCGTGATAAATATTACCGGACAGTCTCCATGCAGAGTCTACGGACAGATACGGGTCATAGCCGTATACTTCCATTCCGAGGCTGATCGCCGCGTTTGCCACGAGAACTCCGATTGCGCCCAGACCGATTACGCCAAGCTTCTTACCCATAAGCTCAGTTCCGGCAAAGGCTTTCTTCTTCTTCTCCGTGATCTTTGCGATATCGCCATCCTCTTCATACTCCTGCACCCAGTTAATGCCGCCGATGATATCTCTGGCTGCCAGAAGCATTCCCGCGATCACCAGCTCCTTTACACCGTTGGCGTTTGCTCCCGGCGTATTAAACACAACGATTCCCTCGTCCGCACACCGCTCAAGCGGTATGTTATTCACGCCTGCTCCGGCGCGGGCGATCGCTTTCAGATTCCCGGAGAAATCCATCTCATGCATCTTGGCGCTTCTCACCAGGATTGCGTCCGCTTCCTCCACATTTTCCGTATTTACATAGTTTTCATCCAACTGACCCAGTCCTATCTGAGAGATCGGATTCAGGCAATGATATTTAAACATTTTACAGATTCTCCTCTTCAAATTTTTTCATGAAATCTACCAGTGCCACAACACCCTCGTACGGCATTGCATTATAGATGCTTGCGCGCATTCCTCCAACGGTCCTGTGTCCCTTTAAGTTCTCAAGTCCTGCCGCTTTCGCCTCTTTTACAAACTTCGCATCCAAATCCGCATCACCTGTAACAAACGGAACATTCATAAGTGAACGGTCTTTCTCAACAACTGTTCCTTTGAACAGTTTGCTCTGATCCAGGAAATCATAGAGCACTTTCGCCTTCTTCTCGTTCTTCTCTTTCATGGCCTCAAGTCCGCCCTGGGCCTTGATCCACTTAAATACTTTGCCGCAGATATAAATTCCGTAAGCCGGTGGTGTGTTATAAAGAGATTTTGCATCTGCATGCGTCTTGTATGTAAGCATGGTTGGTGTGCCCGGAAGTACATCCTCTGTGATCAGATCCTCACGGATAATCACGATAACCACACCTGCCGGTCCGACGTTCTTCTGAACTCCGCCATAAATGATGCCGTATTTCGTCACATCCACAGGCTCTGACAGGAAGCAGGAAGAAACGTCAGCTACAAGTGTCTTTCCTTTCGTATTCGGAAGCTCTTTGTATTTTGTGCCGTAAATCGTATTATTCTCGCAGATATATACATAATCTGCATCCTCGGATACCGGAAGATCCGAGCAGTCCGGGATATAGGAGAACGTCTTATCCTCAGAGGAAGCAATCCGGTTTACCTTTCCGTATTTTTCCGCCTCTTTTGCTGCCTTCTTCGCCCACTGTCCTGTGATGATATAGTCCGCCACGCGGTTTTTCATCAGGTTCATGGGGATCATGGCGAACTGCTGGGATGCCCCTCCCTGCAGGAACAGCACCTTGTAGTTATCCGGGATATTCATCAGATCTCTCAGATCCTGCTCTGCCGTTGTTATAATCTCCTCAAATGCTTTGGAACGGTGGCTCATCTCCATTACGGACATTCCTGTTCCATGGTAATCCAGCATCTCCTCTGCTGCTTCCTTAAGCACCTCCTCCGGCAGTACCGCCGGGCCCGCTGAAAAGTTATACACTCTGCTCATTTTCCTTACCTCCTGTTTATATTTAAAATTCAAAGGCATGTTACTGTGCCATGTCTTCCTCATCAAAAGCCTCGCTGATCGCCGCACCCGGCGCCACCATCGGCCACACCTTATCATCACTGTCAATCTGGCAGTCGATAACCACCGGACGATTCAGGGTCAGCGCCTTTTGGAACGCCTCCTTAAATTCCTCCTGCGTTCTTGCACAGATTCCCTCTGCGCCCATAGCTTCCGCCAGTTTGACAAAGTCCACCGCGTCTCTTAAGACAGTCGCAGAATATCTCTCGTCATAGAAAAGATCCTGCCACTGACGCACCATACCGAGCACATGGTTGTTTACCACAACCTGAATCACCGGAATATTATGCCGCACCGCGGTTGCGATCTCATTCATATTCATCCGGAAGCATCCGTCTCCTGCGATATTGACCACCGTCTTCTCCGGCCGTCCCGTTTTTGCTCCAAGCGCCGCTCCCAAGCCGTATCCCATGGTGCCCAGTCCTCCGGATGTCAGAAGGGTTCCCGGCTTTGTATATTTATAATACTGGGCCGCCCACATCTGATGCTGTCCTACCTCTGTGACGATCAGCGCGTCTCCCTTGGTCTGACGGTAGATCTCCTCCACGATAAACGGTCCGGTCAGCGTATCCGGATGATACTTGAGGGGATATTTCTCCTTATAAGACCTGATCTTTTCCTGCCACGCGGCATGATCCTGCTGCTTTAAGCGCCTGTTAAGCACTTTGAGCACTTCCTTGATATCTCCTACAATCTCCTCTGTAACAACCACGTTTTTATTGATCTCCGCGGGATCAATATCGATCTGTATAATCTTTGCATTCTTTGCAAACGCAGCGGTATTCCCGGTCACACGGTCACTGAATCTCGCGCCGAGAACAACGAGAAGGTCGCATTCGCTGACTCCGTAGTTTGACGCCTTCGTCCCGTGCATCCCGAGCATTCCGGTATAACGCGGATCCGTCCCCGGGAAAGCACCCTTCCCCATCAGGGAATCCGTCACAGGAGCGTCCAGTTTGTTCACAAACTCCATCAGCTCCCGGCTGGCGCCGGAAATCACTGATCCGCCCCCAACGAACACAAAGGGCTTTTCAGACTCCTCCAGCATGGAGATGACTTTTTCTATCGTCCCTTCATTCATATGCGGCGCTTCCGGATTATATTTCCCGAGTTCTTCCTTCTGATATTCCGTCACCGCAGCGGTCACATCCTTTGGAATATCCACAAGCACAGGTCCGGGTCTTCCCGCCTTTGCGATGCGGAACGCCTTGCGGATCGTATCCGCAAGTTTCGTTACATCTTTAACAATAAAATTGTATTTTGTGATCGGCATTGTAACGCCTGTGATGTCGATCTCCTGGAAGCTGTCCTTTCCGAGCAGGGAAACTCCCACATTGCAGGTGATGGCCACGATCGGGATTGAGTCCATATAGGCGGTGGCGATCCCTGTCACCAGGTTCGTTGCTCCCGGTCCGCTGGTCGCCAGGCACACGCCCACCTTTCCCGTCGCCCGGGAGTACCCGTCCGCAGCATGGGCCGCACCCTGCTCATGGGAGGTCAGGATGTGGCGGATCTCATTTCTGTGTTTGTACAATTCATCATACACATTTAAGATCGAGCCGCCGGGATATCCGAACACGGTGTCCACACCCTGCTCTTTTAAACATTCGATTACGATTTCTGCTCCGTTTAACTGCATGATGCACTCCTCATTTCGTATTTTCTATTCCTTTCCCGGTACCTCCAGGATTGCGCCCCGGTTTCCTGACGTAACCATAGAAGCATACCTTGCCAGATATCCGGTCTTCACTTTCGGCTCTCTCGGCTGCCATTTTGCTCTCCTTGCCTCCATCTCCTCGTCAGAGATGTCCAGATTCAGAGTAAGCTCCGGAATATTGATCTTTATTATATCGCCTTCCTCTACCAGAGCGATCGGTCCGCCTACTGCCGCTTCCGGGGACACATGGCCGATGGAAGCGCCGCGGGAAGCGCCGCTGAACCGTCCGTCCGTAATAAGCGCCACCGTAGAGCCAAGGCCGTATCCGGCGATGGCGGAAGTCGGATTTAGCATCTCTCTCATGCCCGGACCGCCTTTGGGTCCCTCGTAACGGATCACAATCACATCACCCGGATTGATCTTTCCTGTTTTAATGGCCTCTGTCGCCTCCTCGTCACTCTCGAAGATCCTTGCCGGTCCCTCGTGAACAAGCATCTCATCACACACAGCAGAGCGCTTTACCACGCTGCCGTCAGGCGCCAGATTGCCCTTTAATACAGCAAGTCCGCCTGTCTCGCTGTACGGATTATCTATGGGGCGGATTACCTCCGGATTCTTATTCTCACATCCGACAATATTCTCGCCTATGGTCTTTCCTGTCACTGTCATGCAGTCAGTATGCAGGAGTCCCTTTTTATTCAGTTCGTTCATCACGGCGTAAACGCCGCCCGCCTCGTTCAAGTCCTCGATATAGGTATGTCCGGCCGGAGCGAGGTGACACAGATTCGGAGTCTTCTCGCTGATCGTATTCGCAAAATCAATCTCAAAATCCATGCCGATCTCGTGCGCAATCGCCGGAAGGTGAAGCATACTGTTTGTGGAACATCCAAGCGCCATATCAACCGTCAGCGCGTTCAGGATCGCGTCCTCTGTCATGATGTCCCTCGGACGGATATTCTTTCTCACCAGTTCCATCACCTGCATTCCCGCATGTTTTGCGAGCTGCAGCCTTGCCGAATAAACCGCAGGGATCGTTCCGTTTCCTTTCAGTCCCATTCCAAGCGCTTCTGTCAGACAGTTCATACTGTTGGCGGTGTACATACCGGAGCAGGAACCACAGGTCGGACATGCTTTGTTCTCATACTCGCAGAGGTCTTCTTCCGTGATCTTGCCGGCCGCATATGCGCCCACCGCCTCGAACATGCTGGAGAGGCTCGTCTTTCCTCCCTTCACATGTCCGGCCAGCATCGGGCCGCCGCTGACAAAGATCGTCGGGATATTCACCCTGGCCGCAGCCATGAGAAGACCCGGCACATTCTTATCACAGTTCGGGATCATGACCAGGCCGTCAAACTGGTGCGCCATGGCCAGTGCCTCTGTGGAATCTGCGATCAGGTCCCTTGTGACAAGAGAATACTTCATACCGATATGTCCCATGGCAATCCCGTCGCACACTGCAATTGCGGGTACTACGATCGGAGTTCCGCCCGCCATGGCGACCCCCATCTTTACCGCCTCTGTAATTTTGTCCAGATTCATGTGCCCCGGTACAATCTCATTGTATGAGCTGACCACGCCGATCAACGGCCTCTCCAATTCCTCCTGAGTCCTCCCAAGAGCATTAAAAAGGGATCTGTGGGGCGCCTGCTGGGCTCCTTTTGTCACTGTATCGCTTCTCATCTGTCATTCCTCGCTTTCCTGATTTGTTGAAATTCCATCTATCCGATATGGGAACAGATCTTATCTCCCATCTCTTTCGTTCCGATCTGAGTCATCCCTTCTGACATGATATCAATCGTCCGGTATCCTTCCTTTAATACATTTGAAACCGCTGACTCAATGGCCGCCGCTTCTTCGTCCAGATCAAAGGAATATCTGAGCATCATCGCCGCGGACAGGATCGTGGCGATGGGATTTGCTATGCCCTTCCCCGCAATGTCCGGCGCCGATCCGCCGCTCGGCTCATACAGGCCGAACTTCGTCTCGTTCAGACTTGCGCTTGCGAGCATTCCGATCGATCCGGTCACCATGCTCGCCTCATCAGAGAGAATATCCCCGAACATGTTCTCCGTCAGGATCACGTCGAACTGAGCCGGGTCCTTCACGAGCTGCATCGCACAGTTGTCCACCAGCATGTGCTCAAGCGTAACCTCCGGATAGTCCGCCGCTACTTCCTCCACAACCTTTCTCCAGAGGCGTGAGGAATCCAGCACATTCGCCTTATCCACGCTGGTTACTTTCTTTCTTCTCTTCATGGCGATGTCAAAACCGCGCTTTGCGATCCTTCTGATCTCCGCTTCGCTGTAAGTCAGCTCATCCCGGGCTACAAGCATTCCGTCCACTTCCTCAGTACTTCGCTTTCCGAAGTAGAGTCCGCCCGTAAGTTCACGCATGATCATCATGTCAAAGCCCTTCTCAGAGATTTCTTCTTTTAACGGACATGCTCCTCTAAGCTCCGGGTAAAGAACCGCAGGTCTTAAATTTGCAAACAGATTCAGTCCCTTTCGAAGCTGGAGCAGCCCTGCCTCCGGCCGCTTCGATGGCTCCAGAGTATACCAGGGTGAGGTCTTCGCGTCACCGCCGATTGATCCCATCAGCACGGCGTCACTCTCCTTCGCCGCCTGAAGCGTCTCCTCCGTCAGGGGAATCCCGTTTGCGTCAATAGATGCGCCTCCCATCAAAAGCTGGGTATAAGAAAAAGAATGGCCGTACACCTCTGCGATCTTGCCGAGCACCTTCATGGCCTCATCTACGATCTCCGGGCCGATTCCATCCCCTTTGATCACTCCGATCTTCATATCCATAACTCTTCATCCTTCCAAAACATGAAATATTAATGTTTATCATACCGCATTTTAGGATCTCTTTCAAGAGTTTCGCCAAAAAAATAGAGGGCACTCTGAAAATCAGGTAACAGTTCATACATAGGACTGAACTGGTACAAAAGTTTCCTATAAAAGAATAAAGTGGGCAAGCCCACTTCAACTCCCCCTTTCCCTCAATTTTGAGGGGCTTGAACACTTTGTGCGCCGCCGCAATACCGCAAAGCGGTAAAATATCCCTGTTGCGGCGTGCGCATCCCGCCCGGAGGGTTTTTATTTCATAGGGAACGCAGTTTCCTATGAAATAAAAAAGACCGGTACGTCCGGTCTTTTCATAAATGTAACTTCTCTGTTCTCTCTGTTTTACTCTGCGTTCGGCTTCTCAATCTGCGCAATCGCTGCCTTCTGCATCGGAATACGGCAGTTCTTGTTGTTACCAAACTCAACGATCACATCTTCGTCCGTGATATCAATGATCACTCCGTAAAATCCGCTTGTTGTCAGCGCTGTGTCTCCCACTTCCATGGATGCAAGCATACTCTGAACTCTCTTCTGCTCCTTCTTCTGCGGGCGCATGATCAGGAAATACATCACGCCGAACATAATCACAATCCAAAACAGCATACTCAGTGTTTCAACCATAATAAAAACTTCCTCCTAATTTTCTCTCCACAATAAGACTACTATACACAAAAACAGAGGATTCTTCAAGTGAATTCTTGTAAATCCGATAAATTTTTCTAACAGTTCAGCTATTTAGTTCATCAACTCTCTGTCTCCAATCATCCGAAAACAGGGACGATT
>JAHZHF010000143.1 GCA_019420405.1 Clostridiales bacterium | reverse complement strand
GAAGTTAATGAATATATAGCTTCCAGAAATAAGGCGCGGCCGGAAGGATTTTCGATGTCGATAGTCCTCAAGCCGCGCCACTTCTACGTTTATCAGCCTGTTTAGTCAGTAACAGTTCCCTTTTGTACAGCCCAGGAAGCGGAGCAGATGTCTTGAGTACACTTTCTGAGGGAGGGAGCAGGAGGAACATGCGCCTTTGGAGGAATCTGTCGGAAGATCTTAGAAGGCAAAGAGGTGTTGTTAAGCGGTGTGCAGGGATTGTTTGAGCGTCAGCGAGTTGCCCTGCACGCCGCTTTGCCCTTAAACAACTCTTTGGCTTCTTAGATTCTTCCCAGATTCCGGAACGAAGCATGTAACGCCTGTTTCCTTCATCAGAATACGTGTTACTAAATATCTGCCCCGCTTCCGGACGTATTTAGTGGAAACTGTTAGTGAACTAAATAGCTGCTGTTGAACTTATCCAGCGCCAGTGCAGCGACTACCCCGGCCGCAATGCAGATGATGTTGACTATGGCAGAGCCCGGAGCCGTGAAGCTTTTGAACGGGATGATCATAACCGTAGCCGCGATCACGATGCCTATGATGCCGTGGAAGGCAAGGGAGTAGAAGTGGTCAAACAGAGCGTTGACCGCTTTTGCAAGCAGGATAACGGTTGCTGCCGCGCCGATTCCGGCCGGAATGAGGATATTCATGTCAAAGTGTCCGATCCCGTCCACAAACGGAGTGTAAAGCCCCAGAGGCATCAGCAGGGTAGAAAAGCTCATGCCGGGAGCGATGATGCTCAGCGCCAGACAGAATCCGCAGAACAGGTACCAGAAGAAGTTCGGGACCACCTGCACGGAAGTTGCCTCGAGCCCGATGAGCAGAGCGAAAACGGCTCCCATACACAGGAACAGAGAAATCCAGGATCCGCCGGACCGTCCCTGTTCTCCTGCCTCACGGAAGAGGGAGGGCAGCATACCTCCGATCAGACCGATGAAGAGGCAGACTGACTGATCCGGATAACGGTTCAGGAAGAAAGAGAGAATATTGGCTACACCGAGAAAACCGATGGCGCAGCCGAGAAGGACGGGGATAAGCTTGGGCACGTGAGTGCGGAAATTTTTGTACGGGTTGGATAAAAGCTCCATGATCGGTTTATAAATGCCGAAAATCACGGCCAGAACCCCGCCTGAAATGCCGGGAAGGACTGCCCCAAGTCCGATAAGCGCTCCCTGGAGGATGCGGGCAATGAATTTCAGCGCAGAGCTGTTGTTCTTTTCTTTATACATAAATACTGAATTCCTTTCTAAAGTTTACTCTATTTATATTTCACAGGAAACAAATTATATACTATCAGAGAGCTCTTTTTCAAGTTAAGAAAATGCTATGAAAGCGGAAAGTGAACGTTTTGTCCGCTGGGGATGCGCCGTCTGCGGCGTTGACATCATCGTGGGAAATCCGTATAATGAAAGACAGAAAGCAAAGGGGATTATTCTATGATTTTAAAAAATAACGAAGAAAAAAGAAGCACACTCTGGCGGACGGTTTTGACGGTATCCTCAGTCCTGATTGTCATTATCGCAATATTTTTTATTGTAAAGCTTTTCACGGGAAATCCGCTGGAGGGGACCTGGGTGAGCGAGGACAACGGCGCTGTGCTCCAGATTATGGAGGATGGTGAGCTGAGCCTGACCGGGCTTGAAGACGAGGCAGAAGAACCCGTCCGTTTCACTTATACTGTGGATACAAAGACGAAGATATTTACGGTTCATACAGATTCAGCGTACACAGAAGGTGAACTGTCAGGTTCTTATGACTACAATATTGAGAGCGATACTCTGACGCTTACTGAGAGAGAATACGGCGATCAGATGGTGTTCGTCAGAAAGTAGAGGAAAACGGGAATGTACAGAGAGCAGACGAAAGAGATTGCGATTGGAAACGTAAAGATCGGTGGGATGAATCCGGTGGCGATCCAGTCCATGACCAATACGAAGACAGAGGACGTGGAAGCGACCGTGGCCCAGATCCTTGCCCTTGAGGCGGCCGGATGCGAGATTGTCCGGTGTGCGGTTCCGACTATGGAGGCGGCCCAGGCCCTCAAAGAGATCAAGAAGCAGATCCATATCCCCCTGGTGGCGGATATTCATTTTGATTACAGGCTTGCTGTCGCGGCGATCGAAAACGGGGCGGATAAAATCCGGATCAATCCGGGAAATATCGGTTCTGAGGAAAAGGTGAAGGCCGTGGTGGACAAGGCGAAAGAGTACGGCGTTCCGATCCGCGTGGGCGTCAACAGCGGTTCCCTGGAGAAACCCCTTCTTGAAAAATACGGCGGAGTAACTGCGGAAGGGATTGTTGAGAGCGCGCTGGACAAGGTGCATATGATCGAGGATATGGGATATGACAATCTGGTGGTGAGTATTAAGTCCTCTGACGTGATGATGTGTGTGAAGGCTCATGAACTGATTGCGAAGCAGTGTCCGTACCCGCTCCATGTGGGGATCACAGAGTCGGGGACCGTCTATTCAGGCAATGTAAAGTCTTCTGTTGGGCTTGGGATTATTCTCTACGAGGGAATCGGCAATACGATCCGTGTCTCTCTGACCGGAGATCCGGTGGAGGAGATCCGCACTGCGAAGCTGATCTTAAAGACGCTGGGACTGAAAAAAGGCGGTATCGAGGTTGTTTCATGTCCGACCTGCGGGCGTACGAAGATCGATCTGATCGGGCTGGCAAACCAGGTGGAGAAGATGGTATCCGATATCCCCCTGGACATTAAAGTTGCAGTTATGGGATGTGCGGTGAACGGCCCGGGAGAGGCGAAAGAGGCGGACATCGGCATCGCAGGGGGAATCGGTGAAGGACTTCTGATTAAAAAAGGACAGGTTGTAAAGAAGGTAAAGGAAGATAAACTGCTTGACACCCTCCGTCAGGAGCTTCTGAACTGGAAGGACTGAACACAGGATCAGAATGTGTGAAAAGGAGCTGTGAATTTGGAACAGGTAAAGAACGACAAGATATTTTTTCACGTATTTCCAACTCTGAAAGTGGAGGAGGATATCCGGATTCTTTTTGCAGACGTAGAAGTAAAGAAGATCACGACGAATACACGCCGTGATTTTCTTCATGTATACATATTCAGCCGCCATCTGATTCAGAAAAAGCAGATCCGGCTCATGGAGCAGCGGATCAAAGACCAGCTCTTCGGCAAGGTGGCGGTGGACGTACAGATTGAGGAAGACTATGCCTTATCCGGACAGTACACGCCGGAGGCGCTGATGAGGGAGTACCACGACAGTATCGTTATGGAACTCTCTGATGTCAGTGTGCTTGCCGCGAGTATGTTTTCCCAGGCGAAGATCCGCTATGAAGAGGAGAATGTCGTCTGCCTGGAGCTGCTGGATACGATCGTATCGGAAGGACGGAAGGAAGAGATCCTGAATCTTCTGAACCGTCTTTTTAACGAGCGGTTCCATATCCCGGCGGATATCCGCGTCGTGTACCGCGAACCGGACGGAAAAGGGTCCCGTGAGTACGATGAGCAGAGAATCCAGCAGGAGATCAACGCGATTTTCGAGCGGAGGGCAAGGCAGAGAGGAGAATATGTTCCGGCAAACGGCGGGAATGCGCAGGACGGGGCTGATGGAGAAGAAGGAGAGGCAAAAGCTTCGGCTTCGGGAACCTCCCGGGGATCTTCCGCAGCCGGAACTTCCGGAAAAGGCAGTGGAGGAAGCGCTTCCAGAGGCGGCTCAGACAGTGGCGGATCAGGCAAGGGGAAAGGTGCATCCGGAGAGAACGGAAAGAAAGGATTCGGAAAAGGCGGCTTCAAGAAGAAAGACTTCTACCGTCCGGTTAAGATCGGAGACGATCCGAATCTGATCTACGGGAAGAACTTTGACGATGAACCGATCACACTGGAGCAGGTGGTAACCGAGATGGGTGAGATCACCGTCCACGGAAAGATCATAAACTTTGACACCCGGGAAATCCGGAATGAGAAGACGATCATCATGTTTGCGGTGACGGATTTTACAGATACCATCACAGTGAAGATGTTCGCCAGAAACGACCAGCTCCCGGAGATTTTAGGAGAACTGAAAAAAGGCGTGTTCGTCAAGATCAAGGGTGTGACTACCATCGATAAATTTGACGGGGAGCTGACCATCGGTTCTGTTACGGGAATCAAGAAGATCGGCGACTTTACGGTATCGAGGAAGGATTTAAGCCCGCTAAAGAGAGTGGAGCTCCACTGCCATACGAAGATGAGCGATATGGACGGCGTCTCCGAGGTAAAGGACATCGTAAAGCGGGCCCACGACTGGGGACATCCGGCTATCGCTATTACAGATCACGGTGTGGCGCAGGCATTCCCGGACGCTAACCACTATATCGAGACGCTGGATAAAGACGATCCCTTCAAGGTGATCTACGGCGTGGAGGGGTACGTGGTGGATGATTTGACGGAGATCGCGGTGAACGCAGGAGAAGAATCTCTGGATGATACATATATCGTATTCGATATCGAGACGACAGGATTTAGTTCAATCCGTGACAAGATCATCGAGATCGGAGCCGTCAAGGTGGTGAACGGAGAGATCGTGGACAAATTTAGTACATTTGTAAATCCGGAGAGACCGATCCCCTTTGAGATCACAAACCTGACCTCCATCACAGATGAGATGGTGATGGGATCCCCCTCGATTGATGTGCTCCTTCCGCAGTTTCTGGAGTTTGTAGGAGACGGAGTCCTGGTGGCTCACAACGCAGGATTTGACGTGGGATTTATTGAGCAGAACTGCCGGAATCTGGGACTGAACGACCGTTTCGTCTATCTGGATACGGTGGCCCTTGCAAGAGTGCTCCTCCCCACTCTGTCAAAATACAAGCTGAATATCGTCGCAAAAGCGCTGAATATTTCTCTGGAGAATCATCACCGGGCAGTGGATGATGCGGGAGCGACGGCGGAGATCTTCGTGAAATTCGTGGAGATGCTGAAAAAAGACCACATCACCACGCTGAAAGAAGTGAACCGCTACGGGGACAGAAATGTAAACTCGATCCGTAAGATGCCCACGCACCATATCATCATTCTGGCGAAGAATGATATCGGGAGGTTCAACCTGTACCAGCTCATTACGGAATCTCATCTGACCTATTATGCGAGAAGGCCCAGAATCCCGAAGAGCCTTTTAAATGAACACCGGGAGGGACTTCTGATCGGAAGCGCATGCGAGGCGGGAGAACTCTACCAGGCGATCCTTGAGAAGCGCTCCGCCCAGCAGATCGCGCGGCTGGCAGAATTCTACGATTATTATGAGATCCAGCCGCTGGGGAACAACCGCTTTATGATCGAGAGCGACCGTGTTTCAGATGTGAATTCGGACGAAGATCTGATGAATATTAACCGGGAGATCGTGGAGCTGGGAGAAAAGTTCGGAAAACCCGTGGTGGCTACCTGCGACGTGCATTTCCTGGACCCGGAGGATGAGGTATACCGCCGGATTATCATGGCAGGGAAGGGCTTCGACGACGCGGACACACAGCCGCCGCTTTACTTAAGGACGACGGAGGAGATGCTGGAGGAGTTCGCCTATCTCGGTTCGGCGAAAGCGCGGGAGATTGTGATTAACAATCCGGTGAAGATCGCGGGCATGGTGGAGAAGATCTCCCCGGTGAACCCGAATAAGTGTCCTCCGGTAATCGAGAACTCGGATCAGGAGCTGAGAAATATCTGTTACAGAAAGGCCCATGAGATGTACGGGGAAGATCTTCCGCGGCAGGTGTCGGAGCGTCTGGAAAAGGAGCTGAACTCCATCATATCCAACGGGTATGCCGTGATGTATATTATCGCGCAGAAACTGGTGTGGAAGTCCAATGCGGACGGATATCTGGTTGGTTCCCGTGGATCGGTAGGATCTTCCTTTGTCGCCACCATGGCGGGAATCACGGAGGTAAATCCCTTAAGCCCCCATTATTATTGTAAGAAATGCCACTACAGCGATTTTGAATCCGACGAAGTCAGAGCATTCGCAGGCGGATGCGGGTATGATATGCCGGATAAGAAGTGTCCGGTGTGCGGGGAGACTCTGATCAAGGCGGGTTTTGATATCCCATTTGAGACATTCCTCGGATTTAAGGGAGATAAGGAGCCGGATATCGACCTGAACTTCTCGGGAGATTACCAGGCGAAGGCTCATAAATATACAGAGGTACTCTTCGGCGAAGGCCATACCTTCAAGGCGGGGACCATCGGAACCCTGGCGGATAAGACTGCCTATGGGTTCGTGAAGAATTACTACGAAGAACACGAGCAGAGAAAACGGCGCTGTGAGATCGAGCGTATCACGGTGGGATGTACCGGGATCAGGAGAAGTACAGGACAGCATCCGGGCGGTATCGTCGTGCTTCCCCACGGCCACAATATCAATGAGTTCACCCCGGTTCAGCATCCGGCCAATGATATGGAGTGCGGCATTATCACGACCCACTTTGACTATCACTCCATCGACCACAACCTGTTGAAGCTGGATATCCTGGGACACGACGATCCGACCATGATCCGTACTCTGGAGGACTATATCACTTCCGACGCCATGGACAATGAGTACAATGCGGATAATCCTTTTATCGCAACGGAGATTCCGCTGGATGACAAACAGGTGATCGAGCTGTTCCACGGGACGGAAGTGCTGGGAATCAAGCCGGAGGATATCGACGGGTGCAGGCTCGGGTGTCTCGGAATCCCGGAGTTCGGTACAGATTTCGTTATTCAGATGGTGGAGGACACGAAGCCACAGACGCTCTCGGATCTGATCAGGATCTCCGGTCTGTCCCACGGAACCAACGTGTGGCTCGGAAACGCCCAGGAACTGGTGAAGTCCGGGAAGGCGACCATCTCTACGGCCATCTGTACCCGTGACGATATTATGATCTACCTGATCAACAAAGGGGTGGAGAGCGCCCTGGCGTTCACCATTATGGAGAGCGTGCGTAAAGGAAAGGGCTTAAAGCCTGAGTGGGAAGAAGCCATGAAGGCCCAGGATGTGCCGGACTGGTATATCTGGTCCTGTAAGAAGATCAGCTACATGTTCCCCAAGGCACATGCGGCGGCCTACGTTATGATGGCTTACCGTATCGCCTACTGCAAGATCAATTATCCGCTGGCTTACTATGCGGCTTATTTCGGAATCCGCGCGGACGCCTTCTCTTACGAGATCATGTGTCAGGGAAAAGAAAAATTGAACTACTATATGAAAGACTATAAACGCCGCATCGATTCCTTGAGTAAGAAAGAGCAGGACGTGATGAAAGACATGAAGATCGTCCAGGAGATGTATGCAAGGGGATTTGAATTTGTACCGATCGACATTTACCGCGCGAAGGCGAGGATGTTCCAGATCGTCGACGGGAAACTGATGCCATCCCTGGCCAGTATCGAAGGAATGGGGGATAAGGCTGCGGAGGCTGTGGAAGAGGCGTCCAAGGATGGTCCCTACCTGTCTCTTGATGATTTCCGGCAGAGGACCAAGGTCAGCAAGACGGTGATTGACCTGATGGCCGATCTGGGACTGTTCGGAGATCTGCCGCAGAGCAATCAGTTGTCACTGTTTGATCTGTAGACAGTACAGCTATTTAGTTCATTAACTCCCGTATGAAAAAACGTCCGAAAACAGGGACGATTCTCAAACGTATTCTGCGGGGATGGAGGACGGCTCTGGGCTTCGCTCCAGGGGATAAGGGA
>JAHZHF010000142.1:5747-7732 GCA_019420405.1 Clostridiales bacterium | reverse complement strand
CTGGAGCGAAGCCCGGAGCCGTCCTCCATCCCCGCAGAATACGTTTGAGAATCGTCCTTGTTTTCGGACGTTTTCATACGGGAGTTAGTGAATTTTATACCCCGCTTCCAATCGCATCCAGTACACTCCCATACCCATAGAAATTTACCACATATTTCAGTCCGTCCACCACTTCCTGCCGGGAGTAGTCGTGCTCTGCGAGGAATTCATCTGTCTTGCCTCCCAGCTTCTCGTAGAACAGAAGCGCCATCTCAAAGTACGCTCTGTCGCCCTCCTCAAGCCCGTCGAGAAGGATGTTTTCTGCCTCATTGATCTCCCCGTCATCGATCATGGCCATGAGCTTTCTGTACTGCTCCGCCATTTCGGCGGATATGCCCGGATCTTCCTCCCCATCGATATCTTTGCCAAAAATCAGTCTGATAAGCGTGCGGATCCACTCATGAACGATCCGCATCACATAGTCCTTATCCTCCAGCATGTTCAGTCCTCCGTCCCTTTCTTTCTGCTTTCAAAATACATAAACCGCTCAATAGGATCAAGAATATCACTGAAATCTTCCCGCGGAGCAGCGTCGATATACCTGGTCAGAATCTCCTGTTCCCAGTCCTTATATCTGCCATAAAAAATATCGTAGAGATTGTGTCCTCTCAGATGTATCCTGATCTCCTCCATGTGATCCCGGACATCCTCCACGGTTTCCAGGTCGTGCCCCAGGATCTCCACAAGCTTTCTCCCGCTTTTGAGCCGGTGAAGATATTCCTTCCATTTTTCAAGAAAAATCTCGCCGAACTGTCCGGCATTTTCCAGGACGCCGATCTCCGCCATCACTTCCGGGTTCAGGAAATAGTTTTCAAAGGAATAATATTTCAGCACAAGGACGTTTTTCTCGGTCACGCGGGGAAGTTTATCCACGTCTTCCTCGTTTCTCTGCGCGTAATATCTGCACAGTCCGGACTTTAATTCCTCCCTGTCCCTGCCGTCTCCGTCCCGGATCATAAGGAAATTATCCCGGATATAGATCTGGTTCATATATTTTAAGTTCGCATATGTCTTGATATTCGTGCAGCTGTTCGTCGTGATGATTGCGATCCGTGACAGATTCCCCTCGCTGTCATACACCTCCGAATAGTACTTTTTAAGCAGAAGCGGCAGTCTGCTCTTATCCTGCTTCCCTTCGACGATAAACACGAAGTTTACGTTCATCAGGTCATTCGCCGTATACCCCAGATCATCCAGCACCGCACTGATATCCGTCTTCTCCCTCATCTGCGAAAATCCCTGATCATCCACGTAGATCTGGCGGATCTGCAGGCTGCTGAAATTTGACAGAAGATTGGGAGAATGTGTGGTGAACATCACCTGGCTTTTTCTGGAAAGCCGATACAGGATATCGCCGGACACTCTCTGCAGGCGCGGATGAAGATAGATCTCCGGCACTTCCACGAGGATCAGCCCCGTGTTCTCTCCGCTGTCCCCTCCGCATGTCTCCAGGAGAGAAAGCATATATATACTTCTCATTCCCTTGCCCATACTCTCCACAGGCCGGGCTTTCCGCCGCTCTTTTCCCCGGTCGCCCTGACGGATTCCTGCCGTGACCTGCAGCGTCTTCTCGATATTGAGATCCATGGAATATTCGATCCAGTCCCGGCCTCCGTTCTTCCGGAAATTTTCATTCAGCTTCCGCTCAAATGCATCCAGATTTCTCTGGTACAGCTTATATTCCAAAAGCTTTGCCGCCTCAAAGGCGTCCAGCTCCTCCGCCGTCTTCCTGCCGATCAGGCCGATGCAGTCGAAACAATGGGTACACTCCTTAGCCATATCGAACATACAGCACCCGGAGCGCATTTTCTTGAGCAGGCTGTCCTCCTGAAGCATAAGCAGATCGTTCTGGAGCTGCCCCAAATCTCTCTGCGCATCCATATGAAAGATCCCCGGCAGCATCTGAGGGATATACGCATTATTCTTCTGATGTCCGTCGTCATAAC
>JAHZHF010000142.1:0-5737 GCA_019420405.1 Clostridiales bacterium | reverse complement strand
GAGGGAAGCTTCCTGCAGAAATCTTTATACCACGCTTCATATCGGCGGTACGAGCTCACGATTCCAAAGCTGTGAAGACGTTTAAGATCCTCTTCTGTCATCTTAAGCGAGACGCGGATCACAATATTGGGGAAGCCCTCCCTGAAATCTTGTTCCTTCACCTCATAATCCCCGCACACTGCCCGCACCGCGTCCAGTACCGCCGTTTTCCCCGTATCATTTTTTCCCACGAGAATCAATGCATTTCCGATATCCCGGATCTGCATGTCGTGAATTGATTTGAAGTTTCGGATCCAAAGTTCTGTAATCTGCATCCTGTTCCCTCCTGCCATGGTCTGTCCGTTGTCTGCTTCCTCCGGCTCCCTCCGTTTTCTTTCCTGCTCTTCCCTAGCCGTCTTTTCTTCCGTAGAGCTCTGTGAGCTTTTCCTCCAGGGCGGCCACAGACGCCTCCCGGGCAGTCTGAATCTGCATACCGAACCGGCGCGCCTCCCGGGCAGTCTGTTCTCCGATGCAGACTGCCTGCACCCGGGAGAAATCCAGCCCGTCCATTTCTCCGGCAAAGCTCCGTACGGTAGAACCGCTCGTAAACACGGCTGCGTCGATCTCTCCGCCTTCCAGCATCCTCCTGATCCGTTCTCTTAAAACCGGATGCGTCTCATACCGGGTACGGTAAACCGCCACATCCTCCGTCTCGATCCCGGCCCTCTCCAGCGGAGGAAAGAGTTCCTTAGATCCTTGTTCCGCCCGGACAGCCAGCACGTGAACCTTCCGCTCCATGCCGCTGATTTCGTTATTTTTTCCAATTGCGGGGATTCTTCCGCTCACATCACGTACAATGGCTTTTCCCAGTTCTTCCGCACAGTAAATCCCGGGAACCACGTCTGCGTACAGTCCCCGCTCCGCCAGGGCTTCCGCCGTGGCAGAACCGATGGCGGCGATCTTTATCTCCTGGCTTCGCGAGAAGAGGCTTCTCAAATCCGTTTTCAGCTCCCGAAGCTGTTCAAAAAACACAGACACTCCGACCGGACTGGTGAATACGAGCCACTCTTCCTGGGCCTGCCTTCCAAACCGCTCCAGAGCTTCCCTGAGCTTTTCGTTGGGAGATATTTTCTCCGTACGAACTGCCGGAAGCGTGATTACCTGCGCTCCCAGGTTTCTCAGCCTCTCTGTCAGTTCTGCGCTCCTCTGCCTGGGCCTTGTTACAAGAAATGCTCTTCCACCAAGCGTCCGCTTCTCCGCCCAGCATAGCTGATCCGAAAGGGCGCATACCTTCCCGGCCATGATGATCGCAGGAGTCCTGATTCCGGCTTTTTCCGCCTCTTTCTCAAGTGTACCCACAGTGGCCGACACTCTCCTCTGGCCCGCCAGAGTTCCCCGCTCCAGTACGGCCGCCGGCATATCCGCATCCATCCCGGCTTCCAGGAGTCCGTTCAGTATCATCCCCATGGAGGAAACACTCATCAGGAAAACAAGGGTTCCGTTTAATTTCACAAGAGAAGGGTAATCAATTTCCAGCTTTCCGTCTTTTCTGGCGTGTCCGGTAATCACATGAAACGAGGACGTGTAATCCCGGTGTGTCACAGGGATTCCCGCATAGGCCGGAACCGCTACCGGGGAAGGGATTCCCGGAACCACCTCAAAGGAGATCCCCTCACGGACGAGAACTTCCAGCTCCTCTCCGCCCCGGCCGAACACGAAAGGATCGCCCCCTTTTAAGCGGAGCACCGCCTTTCCTCTGCGCGCCTCACGGACAAGGATTTCGCTGATCTCCTCCTGGGGCACCGGATGATTCCCTGCCTGCTTCCCCACGTTGATGGTCTCCGTCTCCCCGGGGATCATGCTCAGGATCTCTTCGCTGATCAGGGCGTCATACACAATCACGTCCGCCCGCCTGATCAGCCCGGCCGCTTTCATCGTAAGAAGACCGGCGTCTCCCGGCCCGGCCCCTGCAAGCCATACCTTCCCGGCATTCGCCTGCACACCGGATCTTTCTGCCAGTTGTTCTCCCAATTGCTCTTCCAATTGTTCCCCCAATTGTTCTGCCAGCTGCTCTCCCAGCCTTTTTGCATCGCAGACCCGGACGCCGATCTTCCCTTTTTTATAGAGGCCGTTCTCCTCCTGACAGTAAAGTCCCGACAGAGTAATCTCGCTTCCGTTTACAACGGCGTGCGCCGCCATAGGGGAAGTGCATCCTCCTCCGGACGCCCGGATAAAGGCACGTTCTGCCAGGGCGCATACCCTGCTCTCCCTGTCGTCCACACACGCCACAAGGGAGGCCATCCTTTCATCACCGGCTCTGCCCTGAACAGCCAGAATCCCCTGTCCTGCCGCGGGAATCATTTCCTCCGCTGAAAAATACCGGCCGATCACATGCTCCATCCCCGCGCGCTTTAACCCTGCAGCAGCAAGCAGCGTCGCGTCATATCCCTCTTCTGAGAGCTTTCTAAGCCTCGTCTGCACATTTCCCCGGATTCCCCGGAAATCGCACCCCTCGTATAGCAGTTTCATCTGAAGCTTTCTCCTCCCGCTTGATGTACCGATTACGGGATTCTCAGGCAGAGACGCCAGCCCCGGCCTGTACACAAGAACATCCCGCGGGTCCTCCCGCCTGCTGTAAGCAAGGATCGGAAACTCTTCATTTTCCTCCATGGGCATATCTTTCAAGCTGTGCACCGCCAGGTCAATCCTCCCGTCAGCCAGAGCCAGATCCAGCTCTTTTACAAATAGTCCTTTCCCGCCGATCTGAGCGAGACTCCGGTCGAGAATCCGGTCACCCTCCGTTTTCATGGTAATGATCTCAATCCGGACTTCTGGATGATTGCGGCAGATGATATCCCTGACGATCTCCGCCTGCCTCACTGCAAGGCGGCTCTCCCGGCTTCCGATCCGGATCACAGGCCCCTCAGCCTCCGCCACATCTTCTGTTCTGACTCCCGCCATCACTTTCGTCATCTGAGAATCTCCTTTTCCCGAACACAGTTATTCTTAATCTCTCCTACCAGCGCCTGCAGGGCGTCCACAACCCTGGGACGGATATCCCCGCCGATCAGCACCAGCATGATATCGTCTCCCACTTCGAGACGGCCTTCATTGAGCCAGACGCGGACAGACATAGTAGATCCCGGGCATACTTCTCGCCCGCTCTACCGCCGTCCTGACCAGCTCCGCATCATACGAAAACTCCATTCCGGTCACAGAGCCCGCGCTCTCATCTCCCCGGCGCACTTTCGCCTTCGCGCTCTCTCTGACGACACCATTGTGGAACAGGTACATGCCGCATTGCGCCGCATCCTCATCCTGCTTCGCTTCTCTGAGCCACTCATCCATGGAAGGCTTTGTCTTTTTCACTCCACGCAGTCCCTCATACATCTTCTCAGAAACCGGCATCGCTACGCCCAGTTTCCTGCCCTCGCGCACAATGTAACCGCTGAATGTTTCTACTTCTCCTCTCCCCCCTGCGCGCAGCTCTCTCTGCAGGGAGCTGGTCGCTCCGTCCGCGAGGTGATGATAAAACCTGTAGATCATCTGATCCCTGTGCTCCGGCTTCACGTTCACGCCTTTGGCTGCCGCCACTTCATACGCTTCGCTGATCAGGCACTCATATTCCTTCGCCTTCACAAGATCATCTCTGAGCTGACCGATCGTGTTATCATAGTAAGCTGTAGCCACATTGTATGCACAGTTTAAGATATACTTTCTCCAGATCTCCCTCTCGATATCTTCCGCCGTCTTATGAGCGATACCTGCCGCAGAAAGCAGCCGGGATACATCCTCAACCCTGCGCGACTGTTCTCTGTCCGCGCCCTTGATTCCGATGCGTATGTCCGCCCGATCTCCCTGATGAGTGATGGAATAATCGTCATTGGCAAATGCAACGATGTAGATCAGAGAATCCACCACCGTTCCTTTACCTATCATTGCCCGAATGCGGTCTCCGGGGTCCACTCCGTTCATAACCGGCACGATAACCGTATCGTCCGTAACCGCATCCTTCATCTCTTCACACACTTCTTCCAGGGAATAATTTTTCACACAGATAAAGATGTAGTCCTGCTCCCCCATCTCACTGACCGGAACTACCCGCTCCGGACGGGTTTTCACCTCTCCCTTTTCCCAGCTGTGGAGTACGAGACCATCATTCAGAATCGCGTCCCGTCTTGGCCCTCTCGCTGCCAGCGTAAGGTGCGTGCAGACCTGCCCCAGCAGCGACGCGAGATAACCGCCCACACCGCCGGCGCCCACAACTGCGATCCTCCGGTTCAGGATATCCTCCCCGCTTCTGTTTTCTGTCTTTCCCGGATTTACATTATTGTTCTTTCCTGATGCCATCATTGTCCTTCCGTCCGCAAAATTCATTGCATACTATATTTTATTTCTATATTTCCCCGTTCTTACTGACGTGCTGTTATACCGCCGTCAATGAAAAATATCTGCCCCGTAATAAACTGGGATGCATCCGATGTAAGCAGAAGCAGCGGCCCCATCAGATCCCGGAACTGCCCGATACGTCCCACCGGAATCCGGTCTTCCAGAGATTTCTTAAATACCGGGTCCTGAAGCTGATGACGGTTGATCGAAGTCTCGATAAAAGTAGGCGCCAGTGCATTGACTGTAATATTGTCCGCAGCAACCTCGCAGGCAACCTGCTTCGTCAGCATGTTGATCGCGCCCTTGGAAGCACAGTATGCCGTATATCCGCTGTCAGACACTCCCAGAACACTCTTCATGGAAGAAATATTTACGATCTTCCCATATTTCTGCTTCTTCATCACCCGGATCACTTCCCTCATAACGACAAAATTCGCCTTCAGGTTCAGATCAAGGACTGCATCCCAGGACTCGTCATCCATATCCTCCACCATCTTGATCACATTTCTTCCGGCAGAATTAATCAGGATATCTATGCCGCCCATCTTCTCCTGAGCTGCGCGCACCATCTCCTTCACCTCGTCCGTCTTAAGCACGTCACAGGAATACGCCCAAAATCCGCTTCCTGATTTTTTTGCACACTCTTCCATCTCCTCACATCCGTCCGCATTTCTGCTCACGGCCATAACATCGCACCCGTTCTCAAGAAGGCAGAGAGCCATCTCCCGTCCAAGCCCTTTGGTTCCTCCTGCAACAACAGCTCTTTTTCCTTTTACACTGAAAAGTGATGATCCCATATAATCGTTCATAGTACCTACCGTTCCTTTCTTATGTTATAACCGTTACCATTTTATCACATAACGTCTGTTCCTGACAACAAATCCCCGGTTCCCTTTCCGGCAGATCTGTGATATCCTGATTTCGGGCAGCGTTCGCTTACGCCCCAACTCATTATATTATTATCAGGAGGAAATTTATGAAATTTACATTTGCACACAATAATCTGAATGTCTATGATCTGGAAAAGTCACTGGAATTTTATGAAAAGGCACTCGGACTCACAGTCACGCGCACAAAGGAGGCAGATGACAAGAGTTTTAAACTTGTCTATCTCGGGGACGGCGCCACGCCTCACCTGCTGGAGCTCACCTGGCTCCGCGATATGGACCGCCCTTATAACCTGGGAGACAACGAAATCCATCTCGCATTCGAGACAGATGACTTTGACGCAGCATATGCAAAACACAAGGAGATGGGCTGTATCTGTTTCGTGAATCCCGCCATGGGAATCTACTTCATCTCCGATCCTGACGGATACTGGCTGGAGATCGTCCCGGCGAAGACGGACGCCGAATAAGTACATTGGTAC
>JAHZHF010000141.1:1549-7770 GCA_019420405.1 Clostridiales bacterium | reverse complement strand
GCGGGAGATGAGTCTCTCACAGATATTACTTTCCGGGCGGAAAAGGGGCAGACAATCGGCATCATCGGAGGTACCGGCTCGGGGAAATCCAGCCTGGTTAATCTGATTCCAAGATTTTATGACGCAACAAAAGGCCATGTGAAGATCTTCGGAAAAGATGTCAGAGAATATGACACGGAGAACTTAAGGGAGCAGATTGGAGTTGGGCTCCAGAAGGCCGTGCTTTTCAAAGGGACAATAGAAGAAAATCTCCGCTGGGGAAATGAAAATGCTTCTGCAGAGGATATAGAAGAAGCTCTTGAAATCTCGCAGTCAAAGGAATTCGTAGAAGGAAAAGCGGGAAAACTGGAATTTCAGATTGAGCAGGGCGGGAGAAATCTGTCCGGCGGACAGAAGCAGAGGCTTACCATTGCCCGGGCGCTTGTGCGCAGGCCTGAGATCCTGATTCTGGACGACAGCGCTTCCGCTCTGGATCTGGCTACGGACGCGGCGCTGCGCCGTGCGATCCGGGGGATGAAGGAGCAGCCGACAGTATTTATCGTCTCTCAGAGAGCCGCATCCATCCAGTATGCAGATCAGATCATCGTTCTGGACGACGGGGAGATGGCGGGGATCGGTACGCATGGGGAACTGCTTTCCTCTTGTCCGGCATATCAGGAGATCTATTATTCTCAATTTCCAAAGGAGGCGGCTTCAAATGGCAGGTAATACATCAGAGAAGAAAAAGACAAAACAGTCAGAAACATTGAAAAAAGTATTCCGTCACCTTGGAAGATACCGGATCTTTGTGGTGTTTTCAATCCTGCTTGCCACGGTTTCTGTAGCGCTTACGCTCTATATCCCGAAGCTGACAGGATATGCGGTGGACTATATTGTGGGACCGGGGGATGTGAGCTTCTCCGGTGCTATCCGTGTGATGATCCGGATCGGCATCTGCACGCTGATCACAGCTCTTGCGCAGTGGCTGATGAATGTGTGCAATAATAAGATGACGTATCAGATTGTGCGGGATATCCGGAATGAGGCGTTTCGAAAGATAGAGATTCTCCCTCTGAAATATATTGACGGACATCCCTACGGTGAGGTTGTAAGCCGCGTGATCGCGGATGTGGATCAGTTCGCAGACGGGCTTTTGATGGGCTTTACCCAGCTATTTACCGGAGTGGCGACGATTGTGGGGACGCTTTGCTTTATGCTCTCTGTGAATGTGACGATTACTTTTGTAGTAGTGCTCATTACGCCGGTATCCTTTCTTGTGGCGAATTTCATCGCAAAGCGGACGTTTTCTATGTTCCGGATCCAGTCGGAAATCCGGGGCGAACAGACCGGACTTATTGATGAGATGATCGGGAATCAGAAAGTAGTCCAGGCATTTGGCAAGGGAGAGGATGTGACAGAGCGGTTTGACGAGGTGAATGAGAGGCTTGGCAAAGCCTATATAAAAGCGACATTTTTCTCCTCTATCACGAATCCCGCCACACGTTTTGTAAACAGTCTTGTATACACGGGAGTGGGAATCGCCGGAGCATTTGCCGCAATTAACGGAGCGCTCTCTGTGGGACAGCTCTCAAGCTTTTTGAGCTATGCAAACCAGTACACGAGGCCGTTTAATGAGATATCGGGCGTAGTGACAGAGTTCCAGAACGCGGTGGCATGCGCCCAGAGAATATTTGATCTGATCGAGGAGGAGCCGCAGACTCCGGAGCCGGCGGATGCGGCGGAACTTAAAGATATTAAGGGAAATGTAACGGTGGAACATGTTTCCTTCTCTTATACGCCGGAGCAGAAATTGATCCAGAATTTCAACCTCAGAGTGAAACCGGGACAGAAGATCGCTATCGTAGGCCCTACAGGCTGCGGGAAGACCACGCTGATCAACCTGCTTATGCGCTTCTATGATGTAGATCAGGGCAGCATCAGCGTAGAGAATACGGATATCCGACAGATGACCCGCAGAAGTCTCCGGGCCGGGTACGGAATGGTCCTGCAGGATACCTGGCTGAAGACAGGCACGCTCAGAGACAATATTATGATGGGCCGTCCGGACGCGACGGAGGAGGAGATGATCGCTGCTGCTAAGGCATCCCATGTCCACACCTTCATCCGGCGTCTTCCGAAAGGATACGACACATGGATTACAGAGGACGGAGGAGGACTTTCCCAGGGACAGAAGCAGCTCCTGTGTATTGCAAGAGTTATGCTGAGCCGCCCGCCTATGCTTATTCTGGACGAGGCTACGTCATCCATAGACACAAGAACCGAGATTAAGGTGCAGGAGGCATTCGGAAGGCTGATGGAGGGGAGGACGACGTTCATCGTAGCTCACAGGCTTTCTACAATCAGAGAGGCTGACGTGATCCTTGTGATGAAGGACGGTCAGATCATAGAGCAGGGAAATCATGAAAGCCTGCTGCAAAAAGGCGGCTTCTATAAATATCTGTATGAGAGCCAGTTCGCCCTGACAGGTTCCGCGAATGCGGGCTAAACGGCCAACGGCCGGGAACAGTAATGACAGAAACTGCCATAGAAAGAGGACAGGAGAATAGAGAGTATGACAAAGCAGAGCACGCTGTGCTATATCGAACGGGACGGGCAGTATCTTATGCTGCACCGGACCGTGAAGGAGAATGATGTAAATAAGGATAAATGGATTGGTGTGGGAGGGCATTTCGAGTATGCGGAGAGCCCGGAGGAGTGCCTTCTAAGAGAAGTGAAAGAAGAGACAGGCTATACGCTGACCTCCTGGAAATACAGAGGGATTGTAACCTTTGTGTATGGGGAGGACACTGTGGAGTATATGTCACTTTACACGGCGGATGGATTTGCCGGAGAGCCGGTACCCTGCGATGAGGGCGAACTGGAATGGGTGGATAAGTCGAAAATCTTCTCGCTGGAAATTTGGGAAGGGGACAAGATCTTTTTCCGCCTGCTGGATGAAAACAGAGAGTTTTTTTCTCTGAAACTGGTTTATGATACACAGGATGTACTCCAGTATGCCGCTCTGGACGGTATTCCTATGTGTCTTTCTGAGGAGAGGAGGAAGATAAAATGTTTGTAAAAAAGTATGCGGTAGTTTATGACAGCATGACGGGAAATACAAAGATGCTGGCAGATGAGATTGAAAAGATTATGGGAAACAATGAATGCACATACTTTGGGACTGCAGAAGCGTGCAGCGCGGATCTGTCAGCGGATATTGTGTTCGCTGGTTTCTGGACAGATAAAGGGGACTGTAGTGAAAAGATGGCCGGATTTCTGGAAAAGCTGGAGAATCAAAACGTCTTCTTATTTGGAACCGCGGGATTCGGCGGAGCGGAAGAATATTTTCAGAAGATACTGGAAAAAGTGGAAGCCCATCTGCCGGAAGGAAACCGCCTGGCAGGAAGCTATATGTGCCAGGGAAAGATGCCGGAGAGCGTGAAAAAAAGATATGAAGCTATGCAGGAGCAGGATCCGGAAAATGTAAAGATCAAAATGATGATTGAAAATTTTGACCGGGCTTTATCCCATCCGGATCGGAGTGATCTGGACCGGCTGGCTGAAAAACTTGCAAAATTGAACTGACATCTGCGGCGGATGAGGGGAACTTCAGCTGCGGCAGCGGAAAGGAAGGAAAAGTATGATAGAGACGGGCGTAATACATGGCAGATTCCAGCCCCTTCATTTAAAACATATGGAATATCTGCTTGCGGCCAAGATGCGGTGCAGGATGCTGTATGTCGGAATTACCCATCCGGATATCTCCGCATATCCGGCCTCATCTCCGTTTGATCTGCACGGTACGGTGAGAAGGGATAATCCGTTGACCTATATCGAGCGTTATGAGATGATCCGGGAGGCGCTGATTGACTTTGGGGTAAAGCGGGATGAATTTGAAATTGTTCCGTTTCCGGTGAGCAGTCCGGATATCCTTGCTCAGTATGTGCCAAATGACGCGGTACATTATATGAGTATCTGTGGCGAGTGGGACGAAGAAAGATATAGAATTCTGACTGATCTCGGGTTCACAGTGGAGGTACTCTGGAGAAGAGAAGGAGAAGAAAAGGGGATCACAGGAACCCATCTGCGTGAAATGATTGCCAGGGAGGAGGACTGGCGTCAGCATATGCCGAAAACTGCGGCTGAGTATCTGACAGACCATGGGATAGACCAGAGAATCCGCCAACTGTATTATGTGGGACGGGAGTAGTGCAGAGCTTTCCGGCAATTATGGCAGCAGGAACGTATACATTACAACGAAGTGGCACGCGCTTCCGCCCATGACAAAGAGGTGGAAGATCTCGTGGCTTCCGAAGTTCTTGTGCCTGCTGTTAAAGATCGGCAGTTTCAGCGCATAGATCACTCCGCCCACCGTATAAATGATGCCGCCGGCGAGAAGCCATCCGAACGCCGCCGGGGACATGTTATTGAGAATCTGTGTAAACGCCAGAACACAGGTCCATCCCATTCCGATATAGAGGACGGAGGACACCCATTTCGGGCAGTACACCCAGAATGCTTTGATCAGTATGCCGATGATTGCAATCCCCCATACGATAGAGAGCAGTATGATTCCGGTTCGCCCTTTCAGTACAATCAGACATACCGGAGTGTAGCTTCCGGCGATCAGTATAGAAATCATCATATGATCAATTTTTTTCAGAACGGTGTTTACTTTTTCTGAAATATCGAATGTATGATAGGTTGTGCTGGCGGCGTACAGCAAAATCAGGCTGGCCGCATAAATGGTTAATGAGATAATGTATATTCTGCCCGGCTCGTTTGCTGCTTTAATCAAAAGCGGGACTGCCGCAAAAATAGCCATCAGCATTCCGATAAAATGGGTGATGGCGCTTCCGGGTTCTTTGATGTGATGCTTCTTCTCCATGACGTATGCACCTCCATGCTGTTATATAGAGAAAATGATAAGTGGTTTTTAAAACTATATTAAGTATATGCATATATTACATCAAAGATTCCATGAAATCAACTGCAAATTTGCACAAAATAAAAAACAGGTTCAATATCAGATATTGAACCTGTCCATTGAATAGGTAATTTCAGTGCTTGATAACAGTGCGGTTCTGCTTAATGAATCACAGTTCCGGTCTTTCCTTTCAGCGCATCTTTTACTTTGTCAAAGGTCGTAATATATGCTTTCCGTCCCTCGTGTTTCTCAATGAATTCCACTGCGGCGCGGAATTTCGGAAGCATGTTGTAGATGCCGAAATGTCCCTCTTCCATATAGGATTTCGCCTGTTCAACTGTGATGTCATCAAGCGGCTGCTCATCCGGCTGACCGAGATTAATGCAGACTTTTTCCACATTGGTCAGAATAATGAGCATATCCGCATTGATTCCCTCGGCCAGTTTACCGGCTGCAAGATCCTTCTCAATGACAGCGCTGGCGCCTCTTAAGTGGTTGTCCTGCTCCATAACGGGGATACCGCCGCCGCCTGCAGCGATGACAACCTGATCAGCGTCGAGAAGAGCGTTGACTGCGTCCAGTTCAACGATCTTCACAGGATTCGGCGCAGATACAACGCGTCGGAACCCTTTTCCGGCTTCTTCTATAACATAATTTCCTTTTTTGCGCTCTTCATTGGCTTCCTGAGCGTTCATATAACGGCCGAGCACCTTGGTGGGCGTATAGAACGCTTCGTCGTAAGGGTCAACGATGACCTGCGTCAGGATTGTGCTGACTGTTCTGTAGATTCCGCGGTTTAAGAGCTCTTCGCGGATTCCGTTCTGGAGGTCATAGCCGATGTATCCCTGGCTCATGGCAGAGCAGACTGACATGGGAGCCGGAGTATACTCCGGATGCGCTTTGGCAAATTCATTCATGGCAGTGTGGATCATACCGACCTGAGGGGCGGGTGATGGCAACCTGATAGCCTTCCTCAATCAGATCTGCAATACACTTTGCAGTGTTCTTAATGGCTGCTTTCTGCTCCGGAAGAGTGGTTCCGAGAGCACGGTGGCCTAAAGCTACTACAACTCTTTTTTTCATATTGGTCTCCAATCCGCCGCACTGTGAAGCGGCATATTCAGCTTAATAATTAATAATAAAAAGTTTACTATTTTTTGCGTCAAAAAGCAACAGAAAACAATACGGAAGCCGCAAGATCTGCCGCGAACAAAATGCAGAGAATCATGCAGATCATGACTCGCCTGGAACGCCCGAGTTTCATGAACAGCCCGGTCCAGCGTGGAGCGAGATAGTACAGGAAGGCGCATCCCAG
>JAHZHF010000141.1:0-1539 GCA_019420405.1 Clostridiales bacterium | reverse complement strand
CGATCCGCCCAGGTAGATCCGTCCGTTCAGATTCAGCAGGAAATTGCTGTAATCTCTCAGTGTGATGCCAAACACTGTGTCAAAAGTGAAGTTGATGAGATACTCCAGCGCTGTGTATAAAACGAAGCAGCCGAAAAAGACGGCGATGGGCTTTTTGAGCAATCGTTTGGCGCCGAGAAGGATGAGGACTCCGTAAATTCCATAGAGGGGAATCCAGGGGCCGATCAAGACTACATTTCTCTCAAATGATCCGCTCTGCATCAGCCGGTCCAGTGTCTCAAGGACCCATCCGAAGACAGAAAAGGCGAAGAACAGAAAAATGTAGGAAAATACATCATACTTCCGATCCGGCTTCACAGTATTGCGGACAGCGCTTAAAGGCGGCTGTACGGAAAAGAGAAAGACCGGGTACTGCTCGGGAGCAAAATAAGAAATCTGTGTGTATGGTCCCTGGGAATCGTCATAAAGCGCTTTGCTTATGAGAAGTTCGTCCTCCGAGGGAACGTGTTCAAGATAGGAATCGCTCAGCATTTCATACCGGGTCGAGCGGGACAGCACATAGTTACGTCTCAGAATGGCATAAAGTTCTGCCCTGCATCCGGAAATATAGGGAAGAACGAAAACGAAATCAAGCAGTCCGAGTGTGAGGAGCGACAGAACTCTCCATCCGAGGAAGGAAAGATCGAGCTTGAACATTCTCCACTTATTATTTTTCATAAGCTGACGTGAGAGAAAGAAGGCATCACGACGGCTGATCTTCGGATTTTCCGCGAGAATATAGGGGATTAATATATATTCATAGTGTTTGATAATACCGCCTGCAATGGTCAGGTTCCATAAAAACTGAAAAACAGATCTGCTGAACATGATCCAGGCAGAATTATGTATACACCGCAGTTTGTACAGAAAGAAGATTTTTGAGATGGAGGTCTGTTTGTAGTTGCGGTTTTCAAGAAAGTACCGTTTTTCTCCAACCTGAAGAATATTGTTTACAAAAATTTGGTACAGAAATAAAATCAGTACGCCTGCTATGGGAAATATGGCGGCAGAACTGAGAGATTCTGTGAAGACAATATACACCGTCCTCAGAGTGGTGAAAAATAAGGATGCACTTGTTGAAAAAAGGTCAATGACCAGGGAGCTGATGTGTGAAACAGCACCATGGAAAAGAGACGCCAGAGGCGTATCACCGAAAAAATGGGTGACCATGTCTCCGAGTACGTCCGAATTAGGAATGGGGATTGTAAAAACTGCGTCATACTCCATGGAAGAGGACTCCCGGAGATTAAAGAAAGTGGTAGAGACGGGATATGCTGTTGTGAGTACGGCAATCAGAAAGCATACGGAGATGATTCTGCCATAGCTTTCTTTCATTGATGCACGTGTTTTTTTCTTTAATACCCGTCTTTTCCACATAGCGGGGTCCTCCATGAAACTGATAATAAAATATTATAATTTATGGGAGGGAGATTTGCAAGAAGACACTTCGCTCAGACAAGCCCTGCGCGCCGCTTAACAACATCTCTTTGCCCCTAAGAT
>JAHZHF010000140.1 GCA_019420405.1 Clostridiales bacterium | reverse complement strand
ATGTGCTGATAAGTACAGTGTTTTAGCGGACAATCAGATTTTTAGTTGTTTTTTCACAATAAAAATGCCGGATAATACCTGCTTTTCTGGGTTGTTCTCATTTACTTTTTGTTATGAATTGATAGTCTGTCCGGAAACCGCAGGCTTCATGAAGATCATCTGTAATCCTTTCTCACCGATACAACGGGAGGAACCCCTGCTCCTGTATCACGGCCTTTACACTTTTTGCCCCCGATGCTATAATCATCGGGAGTAAAAAGGAGGCATCCCATGAGTCTGATGGAGAAAATCCCCCGGGATTTCTATAAATTATTCACAAGTAAATATACGGATTACTACATGCTCTTCCTGGTATCCATCCACGAGGAGATGAGCCGTTCCTGGTCGGTCTTAGGGCTGACGGAAAAGGAGTGCCGGGCGGTAATGAACGAGAAGATCGCCTCGGAGACGATCCTGTGGGATGAGGAGAACCAGGATGAGGACGGGGAGTTCCTGACCAGGGCGAATATGGCTTCTGTGTGCCTGAAACGTTTTGTGGACTGGGGATGGCTCCGGCAGGACTATGATGAGACGCTGAACAGCTATGTTGTGACATTTCCGGAGTACAGCCAGATGTACGTAGAGCTTTTTGAGCGCCTCTTCGATGAGAATGACAGTATGGAGCGGGAGAGTGTGATGACGATATACAGTCATCTGTACACTTACAATTCTGATGCTGAGAAGAATATCGATATCTTGAAAAGTGCGCTCAGGACGTCGAAACGGCTGGTTCAGATGCTGGCGAACATGCAGGACGGGATGCGGGAATACTTCGACGAGCTCTCCCGGCAGAAGGATTTTAAGGGGATTCAGGACGTCCTTGTAAAAGAGATCAATAACAGCGACAGCAGGAAGTATGCAATCCTAACTACCACGGACAGCTTTTACCGGTACAAAGAGGCGGTGAAAGAGCTGATTGACAAAAATCTCGGGGAAAACGAGGTCAGAAGGATTCGTTTTGAGCGGGAGATGGCCGGATATGAACCGGATTCCGTGAAATATGTCCGGTGCAAGAGAGCCGTTGCATTAAGCGAAGAAGCGGCGGAGACGCTGATGCGGATCGAGCGTCAGTTTGATGCGATTGAGCGGAGATATAACAAGTTAATCGAGCAGAAGACTATATTTGCCGGACGTGCGGCCGCCCGTATCCGGTATATTCTTCAGGAGGGAGTTCAGGAGGAAGAACAGACGGTAGTGCTTGTCAATCTGCTGAATCAGAGTAAGAAAAAAGAAGAGATTTTAACCCATCTGGCAGAGCGGATGAAAATGAGCGCGGCCTACAGAGTGATGACGGAGAACAGCCTGTATCAGAGGAAGAACCACCAGAAAGAGGAGTTCCGTCCGCAGGCGGTGAATCCGGAAGCAGCAGAGGAGCGGCCGCTGGATTCCTTTGTCCTAAAGCCGCTTTATACACAGAAGGAGATCCGGGAGTTCGTCCGGAAGAATGAGCACGACGGCGTATTCCGTGTGACGGAGGATACAGTTCACTCTGTGGAGGATCTGGAGAAACTGTTCTTCGTCTGGCAGGAGGCCACGGAAAACGCGGAAAGCGGACGGGAAATCACGCTTGGCGAAGAGCGCGGGAGTGCGCAGGGGTTCCGGTTCTCCGGGCTTGAGATCAGGGAGGCATATACGGCTGTGAACAGCAACGAATGATTACCTGACAACGTAACAGAAAGCTTGACATTATAGGAAGGAAGAATCATGTTTACATATCTGGAAGAAGTATCGGTTACTGAAGCGGAGCAGATCAGGAGAACGATACAGGCTCTGTTCCGGCAGACCTGCATCCTGCAGGTGAAGTATGACCCTGTGACGCTGACGCCGCGGGATAATCCGCAATATGAGATCTGTGCGCGCCACAGGAATTTCATAGAAGACTACGTGTCGGTGCTCGGATGCGAACTCATTCACGACGCGCAGGAGCATATTTTCCGCCTGGCAGGAGAGGGGATTGCTCCGGAGAAACTGAACCTAACGGAGACGCTTGTCCTTCTGCTCATGAAGCTGATCTACAGGGACAAGATCATGGGCGAGGGCTTAAAAGCTCCGGTGACGACCTTGAGGGAGATACGGGAATACGGGAGAAATACGAACCTGATCACGGAGAAGCTGACGGCGGCCCAGTGGCGCGGCGCGCTCTACCTGATGCGGGCCCACCAGGTGATCGACGTGCCCGGAGCGGTCCGGGACGTGGAGGACGAGACGCCGATCTACATATACAGTACGATCAACCTGTATGTAACTGCCGGGGATATTAACGCCCTGATCGAAGAGTACGGAGAGGAGACAGAAGATTTTGAAACGGCCGAAGAAATTATTTACGAGGATGCTGATCAATAACTGGGGAGGAATCAGCCATAAGGTGCTCGAGTTTCACGAGTATGTCAACCTGTTCAGCGGGAAAAGCGGTTCGGGGAAATCCACGGTCATGGACGCGATCCAGGTCGTTTTATACGGGAGTGTTTCCGCTAATTTCCTGAACAAGGCTGCTGACGACTCGAAGAATAAAAGAAGTGTGTTGAGCTATCTGCGCGGCGCCCAGAAGGATGGAAGCGCCAACCGTGCGAATCAGGATTTCTGTTCCCAGATCGTGCTGGAGATCGAAGATACGGGAAACCATATTGTGACCTGTATCGGAGCGGCCTTCGAGGTGGGAAAGAATGATACGGAGCTGAAAAAATACAATTATTTCAGCCATTCCGGAAAGTTCCCGGAGGATGAGTATCTCTGCGGCGGCGTTCCCTACTCCATCGGGCAGATCCGGAAGCTGGCGGAGCAGAGAAAGAACAGTACGGATAACAGGGGGCATGGGGACGTGAACCGGGTCTACCCGTCCCGGGAGGCGTATATCAATACGCTCTACGACGTGATCTTCGGGTATGTGGAACCGGGCCGTATGATTACCATGGAGAAGAGCGCCATCGCCCTTCGGATGACCAGCGGGACCGGCCAGTTTATCCGGGATTACATGTTCCCCAGGAGCAAAGAGGATACTGTTGCTGTGATCAGTGAGCAGCTCGGGGCGTACCGGGAGATCCGGGAGCGGGTGGAGGATCTGGAGAAACGGATCGCCATGCTCGACGAGATCCACGGTCACAACCAGGAGCTTCTTAAGATCCGCACGGATAAGATCCATGCGGAGACGGTGCTCAAATACATTGATATCGAGGGAAACCGGGCCCGGCTGGAGTCAAGGGAAAGCGACCTTGAGACGGCCGGACGGCAGGCGCAGAAGGCGGAAGAGGAGCAGGGGGCACTCCAGGCTGCTTTAAAAAACGCGCGGGATGAACTGGTGGACGTCAAGGCTGAGATCAAAGAGAGCGACTATGGAAGGAAGCAGCAGGAGCTTGAACAGACCCGGCGGACGAGCCGGCTCCTGGCGGGGAATTCGGAGCAGTGGAGGCGAATCCTGCAGGGACTTTCCTGCTGGGAATCAGAAGGCGGGGCTGCCGACTATGTGAGCAACCGTGCCCTCCAGTTGATCAGTGATTTCCGGGAAGGGGACGTGACGGAGGATGGCGTCCGGGAACTGAAAAATCATTTGAACGCTGCTCTTGACAGTATTTCAGATGAGCTGTCCGAACTCAAGACGGAGATTCACGAGGCTGAAAAAGAGCTGGATGAGAAGACGGAAGCGGTCGAGGATATGCGAAATGACAGGAAGCCCTATCCGAAGGAGTTAAAGGCCGCGCGGCAGCAGCTTCAAAGCGCGCTCGGGGACAGGTACGGACGGACGATCCATGTACACATCCTGGCAGATCTGTTTGATATTACGGATGAAAAGTGGAAAGACGCCGTGGAGGGGCGCCTGGGCCGGATCAAGATGAGTATGATCACAGAGCCTGCGTACGCTCTGGACGCGGCGAAGATCTTCCGGAAGATGAAACGGTTTGAGGAAGTGGATCTGATCAACAGCGCGGCGGTGAAGCGGGACTCTCCTCAGGCGGAGGCCGGATCTCTGTATGAGGCGGTGAAGACGGACGTATCCTATGTGGACTGGTGTCTGAAACGTTTCCTGGGCCGGATTCAGAAGTGTGAGACAGTGGAGGAACTGGACAATGTGCGCGACGGTGCGACCCCGGACTGCTATTCCTACAGCGGATACCGTTTCCGCCATCTGAGAAAGAAGGACTATACGAAGAACGCCTGCATCGGAACCAGGGTGTCCCGCGCACGGCTGAAAGAGCTGGAGGACGAGATCCTGGAGCTTCAGAAAGATCTGATCTCGCGCCGCCAGACGGAGACGGAACTGAAAGAGGCTCAGAAGTACGAAGCTCTGAATCAGGAAACGGACCAGATCGTGAGTCTCGCGGGAGCGGCGGAAGAGCTGGAAAAATACTACAAGAAAGAAGAGCGGCTGCAAAAGGAACTGGCCGAGTTAAAAGACGGGACCCGCACGGCGGAACTCAAAGCCCGGGAGGAAGAGCTGGAGCGCTCCATCGAGGAGACGGAAGAAGCGTCGCGCAGGCTTCAGAAAGAACAGATCCGTCTCGGCGAGACGAGGGGAAATCTGGAGAAGGAGATCCGGGATATCAAAGAGCGGCTTGAGAACCTTGAGACGGGATTCGTGCCGGATGAAGCGCTTCTCCGTGAGGTGAAGGAGACGCTTGAAAAGCAGTCTGAGGCAGCTTTCCGGCAGCGGGAGAAAGCCCGTCTGGAGAGACTTGCAGAGCGCGAAGCGGAAACCTATGACGCCCGGGCTGTGGCGAGAAACCGGTTCAACAAAGAGTATCCCTCCTATGGTTTCTCGGGCGTGGAGCATGAGAACGATGGATACGACAAAGTGCTGGAGCGGTGCCGCCATGACTTCGAACCCAAGTATAAGGAAGAATTCCAGAAGCAGTACGAGCTTGTCTATCATTCCCTCAGGGACAATGTGATCGCAACGATTCACGGGGAGATCAAGGCGGCCTACAGACACCGCCGGGAGATCAACCGGATGCTGTCCAGAATCCGGTTCTCGGACAGTATCTATCAGATCGACATTCTTCCGGCAAGAAATGAGAACGGCCAGTTTTATGAGATGCTGATGGCAGAAGAGCTGGACAGCAAGGTGGTGGACCGCGGCGGTTTCGAAGGACAGATGAGCCTGATGGAAGATGAATTTTTCAGTAAGCATGAGCAGAAGATCCAGCTCCTCACCGAGAAGTTTATGCCTCCCCGGGATGAGGATGGAGCCGGGCGCGAGCGCCACAGGCAGGAGATGGAACGGTTTGCGGATTACAGGAACTATCTGAATTTCAGCATGTACGAGCAGACCATTGATGAGAACGGATACGAGAAGAAGAATTATGTGGACGATATGGCGGGCGTGGACTCCGGGGGAGAAGGGCAGAATCCCAAGTATGTGGCGCTCCTGGCCGGATTCGCCATGCTGTATATGCAGCAGAGCAACCGGGATTCGAAGATCCGGCTCGTGCTTCTAGACGAGGCATTTTCCAAGATGGATAAGGAACGGAGCGAGGTGTGTCTGAGGTATGCCAGAGAGCTGGACCTACAGCTCATTGTCTGCGTGCCGGACGAGCGGCTCCAGTCGCTGATCCGCAATGTGGACAGCGTGTACGGCTTCCGCAGATTTAAAAACCAGGTCAGCATGATGCATATTGATAAGGGGAATTATCTCAGTATGATTGAAGGTGAAGCGGAGAATACTGCTGAGGAACAGCCTATGCCGGAGTAGCCGGAAAGGGAGTGGGCGGAAGCTGCGAGATCAAAAGCTGAGGAAAGGGTTATGGAAGGAAAGGACGGAGATAGACTGTGAATCTGACAGAATATCTGATTCATCTGGCAAATGGACCGGCCTATCGGTCAGGCGCGCTGGAAGGCGCGCGGCATCCTGAGGTAGATGCGAAGATGATCCGTGAAGTCGGCGGTAAAAAAGCGCTCCTTCAGGAGGCGGATGAACTGGAGCGGGTCGGACTGATCCGCACGGAGAGGCGGGATATGAACACAGATATCTGCCGCATCCACTACAATGTCAGTGATATTCCGGCGCTCTGCCGCCGCGCCGGGATAGAAGATCCCCGAGAAAAGCAGATGCGCCGGATCGGCGCGGTGAAGAAGCAGTCGGACAATGCAGCAGGAACATTTCTTGAGCCTTATTACAAGAATCTTCTGGAACGCCTGGAATCCGGTCAGGAGGTAAAGCAGCCGGATCCTGAGGATGAAAACTTTTTTCGGTGTCTGAATGCGGCAGCAGTACTTGAACGACCTGTTTGGAGAAGAAGTTTCAGCACTGCGGTGCTCCATGATTCGAAGCTGTTCGAGCGGAGGTATCAGAAAAAGGTTGTCACAGTGTTTGCCCAGTATTCACCCCTCTGTGTGGAGGGGATGACAGAGGATGATATTCTCCGGGTGCATGGAATTAAAACATACTCCCAGACTTTGGAGTGGAAAGGGCCGCTGGCGTATCGGCTCATATGCGAAGGCTCTGCGAGCTGCGTTGAAGAGTGTGAAAAGACAGAACGGTATTCCGCGATACATACGGTTGAGATCGACAGTTCTCGGAATTGCTTCGGTACTGTGATCAACGCGCAGACGCTGGAACACGCGGAGCCGGTCTCACTATTTGGAGTCCGCCGGATCATGCTGATAGAAAATAAGACGAATTATGAATCCATGGACTTCAGGCCGGATACGCTATATATATTCTGTCATGGCTTCTTCTCCCCAAAAGAACTGAAATTCCTCGGGAGTCTGGCGTCTCTTGCGGAAGAGGGAACAGAGTTCCTGCACTGGGGAGATATGGATCTGGGCGGGATCCGCATCTTCCTCTATAATCAGAGGAATCTTTTCCCGGAAATGAAGCCGTACCGGATGGACAGGGAAGCATATGAGCGGGCTTTGGAAGCCGGAGCGGGGATTCCGATAAAGCAGGAGAAGAGAGAAATGCTCAGGAAAATGGATGCGGGATGTCTTGAAGAGTTAAAAAACTGTATCCTTGAAAAAGGGATGGAGATTGAGCAGGAGAGTCTGCTCATACATCTTTTTTAACTTTTTGTTTAATCAGCTTGTATTTATAACAGAAAACGCTATCAATTATCTTCAATTTGAAGGGAGTGAAATGGTGTGAATGAGAATCAGTTTAGTGCAATGCTTGCAGTTATCGTCCCTCAGATTGTAGAACAGATTACAAAGAATAGTAATATTGATGATGATGAGGCGATTTTTAAATTTTACCAGTCTAATCTTTATCGTGAACTCTCCGATGAAAAAACTAAATTATGGCATTATAGTCCGCTGACATTATATACAATGTACCAGGATGAGCTTTTGACAGGGAGTTATGATTATCCGGAGGAGGCGTGACGGATGAGCAGAGAGGCGAGTTTTTTGATTTACTGTATGGAGAGATACAGATATTATAAGCAGCTGTCCGGGGCAGACGTAGCGGAGCTCTTTGGCAGATATGATATTTATGGTTATGTTCTGAAATATTTTGAGGCTCTGCATACTATGGGGGATGATTATATTATCCGGGATATTGATGAATATGTTGGATCTTGTGATAAAGATTCTGGTCAGATGAATAAGCAAAAGATGTGATATTCAATATAAAGGATAAAGAAAAAGTAACAGTTCAGCTATTTAGTTCACTAACGTCCTTTTGCAAAACATCCGAAAACAGAGCTGATTTTCAAACGTATTCTGCGGGGATGGAGGATGACTCAGGGCTTCGCTCCAGGGAATAAGGAAAACTACAAAGTACCGGATACGGATTAAAGGCAAGGACAGCCGGGGCT
>JAHZHF010000014.1 GCA_019420405.1 Clostridiales bacterium | reverse complement strand
GATTCCTCCAAAGGCGCATGTCCCTCCTGCCCCTCCCTCAGAAAGTATATCTCAACCGTCCGCTCCGCTTCCTGCGCATTCTCAGCCGGAAATGTTATTGACTAAATAGGCTGACAAACGCAGTAATGGCGAGGGGCGCCTTCGGAAGGGGATTAGTGAAACTTAAAGTACCGGATACGGATGTTAGGGCAGGCGGGGCGCTTGTCTGAGCGTCAGCGAGTTAAGCTCCGGCTGTCCTTGTTTTTAATCCGTATCCGGTACTTTGTAGTTTCCCTTATTCCCTGGAGCGAAGCCCTGAGCCGTCCTCTGTCCCGCAGAATACGTTTTAGGAATCAGCTCTGTTTTCGGACGTTTTTTCATACGGGAGTTATTGAACTTTATAGCTGAACTGCCTTCTTTACATTTGCGTATGAATTCGGTATAGTTGACATATGATGAGAAATGAAGAACGAGAAGCAGAACAATTTATCAGGGAACACGGCATGATAGAAGAGGGAGATGTGGTGGCAGCAGGCGTATCGGGAGGAGCGGATTCGGTATGCCTGCTTTTTGTGCTCTGTGCCCTGCGAAAGAGGCTGGGATTTCAGGTTAAGGTGTGTCATGTAAACCACGGACTGCGGGGGGAAGAGGCCGACGCGGATGAGCGGTATGTGGAGGAACTGTGCGGGACGCTTGGCGTTCCGTGCCGTATTTTTCACAAAGATGTGGAATTAATTGCCAGAAAACGGAAACAATCTTCTGAGGAGGCCGGGCGTACCGCACGGACGGAAGCCTTTGAGGAAATGTGCGCGCAGGAAGGGTGTACAAAGATCGCGACCGCCCACCACAGGGAGGACAACGCGGAGACCGTCCTTCTGAATGCGGCCCGGGGAAGCGGACTTAAGGGGCTGTGCGGTATCCGTCCGGTTCGGGGGGAATGGATCCGGCCGCTTCTTTCATTTACCCGGGAGCAGATCGAAAGTTACTTGAGAGAACAGGGGATTTCCTGGTGTGAGGACCGGACCAATCAGGAGGACTGCTATACGAGAAACCGGGTGCGTCATTATATTCTCCCTGCCCTGGAGGAGCAGGTGAATGCCGGCGCGGCGCGGCATCTCGACGAGCTTTCACGGCAGGCCCGCGAGGTGTGGGATTATCTGGAGTACGGCGTGGACCGGGCATATGAGCGCTGTGTGAGGATGGAGGAAGATGCGGTGGAACCGGACGCAGAGAGCGGGACAGAGAAAGACATCCGCCGGGGCAGTACAGGGCAATGTGATATGGAGATCTGTGCGGAGGAGCTCGTCAGAGAGATGCCTGCGGTGCAGAATCATCTTTTAAAACGCTGTATTTCTCTCGCTGCGGGAAGTGAGAGAGATGTAGGCTCGGTCCATGTTCAGGCTGTGAGGGAGATGTTTGGCAGGCAGACCGGGAGATCCATCTGTCTTCCGGACGGCGTGCGGGCAGAGCGCACTTATCAGGGGGTGCGGATCTGGAGGGAAGACAAAAAGGAGCCGGAGGAGGAGACAATTCTTAAGATTCCGGGCGAGACGAAAATTCCCGGTACAGGGGTTGTGGTGACCTGTACCTTCCCCGAAGATGCGGATCGCGCAGGAGCAGAACAGATCCCGCAAAAAAGCTACACGAAATGGATTGATTATGATATAATAAAAGTCAGGCTTTCCGTGAGAACGCGGCGCATGGGAGATTACTTCGTGACAGGTGCAGACGGAGGCCGGAAGAAACTGAAAGAGTATTTTATCAACGAGAAAATCCCGGGAAAGTACCGGGACAAGATGCTGCTGGTGGCCGATGGAAGTCATATCGTATGGATTCCGGGCAGAAGGATGAGCGCGGCATACCAGGTCAGAAACGAAACAAGGCAGATTCTTGAAATAAAGATTACGGAGGAAAAAAGAGATGGCAGAGACAATCAGGGTTCTGATCCCGGAAGAGAAGGTTGACGAGAGGATCAGGGAATTAGGAAAGAAGATCAGTGAGGATTATGCCGGAAAACAGGTGCACCTTATCTGCGTGTTAAAAGGCGGAGTGTTCTTTATGTGTGAACTTGCAAAGCGGATTACAGTGCCCGTGTCCATGGACTTCATGTGTGTCGGAAGCTACGGGGACGGAACCTCTTCCAGCGGTGTGGTGCGGATCGCGAAGGATCTGGATGAATCAATCGAGAATAAGGAAGTTCTCATTGTGGAAGATATTATCGACTCGGGAAATACGCTGTATTACCTGATCGATGTGCTGAAGAAGAGAAATCCGGCCAGCATGCGTCTGTGTACGCTTCTGGATAAACCGGAGCGCAGAGTGAAAGACGTGGAGGTTGACTACTGCGGCTTTGAGATCCCGGATGAGTTTGTCGTCGGGTACGGGCTTGATTATGCCCAGAAATATAGAAACCTTCCTTACATTGGCGTGGTGGAAGGTCTGGAATAACAGGGAGGAACAGAGACTTTGGACAATAACAGAAAATACAGGACAGTCAACGGTACTACGCTGCTGATGTTCATCGTGATTGCAGTGGCTGCGGTCTGGATGGCAAGCCGGATGCAGGTGCACCGGCAGGAAGTGGGGTATACGGATTTTGTCTCCGAAGTAGAGCAGGAGAATGTAACCGATGTTTATATTGATCAGAACAGTGCGGTGCCGACAGGTACGGTGACCTTTATGCTCAAGGACGAGGACGGCGCCTGGTCGGTGAATGTATCTGATGTGGTGGCAGTGGAAGAGCTGCTGGATGAGCATAACGTCAACTATGAACTGAGCGCGATACCGGAGGAGTCTGTCTTCTCGACAGTGATTCTTCCGCTTCTGATCACTCTGGGCGGCGTGCTTCTGATCTTCTATCTCATGAACAGGCAGGCAGGCGGCGGTGCGAATGCGAAAGCTATGAACTTTGGAAAGAGCCGCGCAAGAATGACCAGTCAGAATGAGATGAAGGTCACATTTGCGGACGTGGCCGGACTGAAAGAGGAGAAAGAAGAGTTAGAGGAGATCGTAGATTTCTTAAAGGCTCCTAAGAAATATGTGCAGGTTGGCGCGAGAATACCGAAAGGTGTGCTTCTGGAAGGACCTCCGGGAACCGGAAAAACGCTGCTGGCGAAGGCGGTGGCCGGAGAAGCGGGAGTGCCGTTTTTCAGTATCTCGGGTTCAGACTTTGTGGAGATGTTCGTCGGCGTGGGTGCATACCGTGTGCGTGATCTGTTCCAGGATGCGAAAAAGAACGCACCGTGTATTGTTTTTATTGATGAGATTGACGCAGTGGCAAGAAGGCGCGGAAGCGGCCTGGGCGGCGGCCACGATGAGAGAGAGCAGACGCTGAACCAGCTTCTTGTGGAGATGGACGGCTTCGGAGTCAATGAGGGGATCATCGTTATGGCTGCGACAAACCGGAAGGATATCCTGGATCCTGCGATTCTGCGTCCGGGCCGTTTTGACCGGAACGTGATTGTAGGACGTCCGGATGTAGGCGGCAGAGAGGAAATCCTGAAAGTGCACTCAAAGAATAAGCCGCTGGGCGACGATGTGGATCTTAAACAGATCGCGCAGACAACGGCAGGATTTACCGGAGCGGATCTGGAGAATCTTCTGAATGAGGCGGCGATTCTGGCGGCCAAGGATAACCGGGTATTCATTCAGCAGAGAGATATCCGTCACGCGTTCGTCAAGGTAGGAATCGGCCCTGAGAAAAAGAGCCGGATCGTATCGGAGAAGGAGCGCCGGATCACGGCTTATCATGAGTCCGGCCATGCAATTTTATTCCATGTGCTGCCTGATGTAGGACCTGTATACAGTGTATCTATCATCCCCACAGGAGGGGCCGGCGGTTATACTATGCCGCTCCCGGAGAGGGATGATATGTTCAACACAAAGGGACATATGCTCCAGGAGATTACGGTAGCTCTTGGCGGCCGTGTGGCAGAAGAGGAGATTTTTGACGATATTACGACAGGTGCGTCTCAGGATATTAAGCAGGCTACGGCGATAGCAAAATCCATGATCACCAAGTTCGGTATGTCCGAGCGGCTGGGCCTGATTAATTATGATAATGACAGTGACGAGGTGTTCATCGGCCGCGACTTTGGCCATACTTCACGCGGCTATGGTGAGAAGGTCGCCGGAACGATTGACGAAGAGGTGAAGCGCATCATCGATGAATGCTATGAGAACGCGAGAAAGATCATTCAGGAGCATCACAACGTGCTGGATGCATGTGCTCAGCTCCTGCTTGAGAAGGAAAAGATAACAAGAAGCGAGTTCGAGGCATTATTTGAGGACGGCGAAGTTAAGGAGGCCTGATGATATGAACAGAGACGCGCTGTTCTGTGACGGCACGCAGGATTATGTGATTCCTGCGGAGCCGGAGGCGGGAGCAAAGGTGCTGCTGCGGTTCCGTACGGCACACAATGATGTAGAGGAAGTTGAACTTCTGACAGAAGACAGCAAGTATGCAATGTGGAAAGCGAGTTCAGGAAACGAATTTGATTTCTACGAAATGGAATGGCAGCTTGGAGAAGAGCCGTTCAGGTATTCCTTTGAGATCAAAAAGGGAGAGCAGATCTGGTATTTTAACCGGTGCGGAGTCTCCGATCACAGAGAGCGTTATTATGACTTTGTGATCGTCCCGGGATTCTCGACGCCGGACTGGGCGAAGGGCGCCGTGATGTACCAGATTTTTGTGGACCGGTTCTGCAACGGAGATCCGTCCAATGATGTGGAGGACAGAGAGTACATTTATATCGGGGCGCCAAGTGCGAAGATCAGTGACTGGAACCAGCTTCCGGCGTCCATGGATATCCGCAATTTCTATGGCGGAGATCTCCAGGGTGTTATGGATAAGCTGGATTACCTCCAGGATCTCGGGGTGGAAGTGATTTATTTTAATCCTCTGTTCGTATCGCCCTCGAATCACAAATATGATATTCAGGATTATGACTATATCGATCCCCATTACGGAAAAATCGTGGCCGACGGCGGCGAGGCGCTTCCGGAAGGGGCTCAGGATAATACGAAGGCGACCAAATACCAGAAGCGCACCGGAGATATCCGCAATCTTGAGGCCAGCAATGAGCTTTTCGCCCGGCTTGTGGACGAGATGCATAAGAGGGGGATGAAGGTGATCCTGGACGGTGTCTTCAATCATTGCGGTTCTTTTAACAAGTGGCTGGACAGGGAGAGAATCTACGAGCAGCAGCCCGAGTACCCGAAAGGGGCCTATGTGAGTGCGGACAGTCCGTATCATAAATACTTTCATTTCCATGACGACAGGGCGGAGGCATGGCCTTACAATGGCAGCTATGACGGCTGGTGGGGACATGATACGCTTCCGAAACTGTCCTATGAGGATTCACCGGAGCTGGAGCAGTATATTATGGACGTCGCAAAGAAATGGGTCTCCCCTCCGTACAATGTGGACGGATGGCGGCTCGACGTGGCGGCGGATCTGGGATGCAGCAATGAGTATAACCACATGTTCTGGAAGCGGTTCCGCAAAGAGGTGAAGAGCGCCAACCCCAATGCGCTGATTCTGGCGGAGCATTACGGCGATCCGCAGGAGTGGCTGCAGGGAGACGAGTGGGACAGCGTCATGAATTATGATGCGTTTATGGAGCCGCTGACCTGGTTCTTAACCGGGATGGAGAAGCACAGTGATGAGCGCAGGGACGACCTGTGGGGTAACCCCGACAGTTTTGTGGGGGCGATGCGTCACTTTATGGCAAGTATGCTGACTCCTTCGCTCCAGGTGGCGATGAATGAGCTGTCGAACCATGATCACTCCAGATTTTTGACGCGCACGAATCAAATCGTAGGACGCGCGGAGCACGTCGGAGCCAGGGCTGCGGAAGAGGGCGTTGTGCACGCAGTGATGCGTGAGGCGGTTACGGTTCAGATGACCTGGGTTGGCGCACCGACCGTTTACTACGGGGACGAAGTGGGGCTGTGCGGATTCACTGACCCTGACAACCGGAGAACCTATCCCTGGGGAAAAGAAGACAAGGAGATGTTTGCATTCCACAAAGAGATGATCCGTATCCATAAGGAGGAGAAACCTCTCAGGAAGGGATCACTCAAGCTTCTGTACGCGGGATACAATGTCCTGGCCTATGCCAGATTCCAGGGCGGAGAGCAGATCGTCGTGGTGCTGAACAACAGCAGGGAGCTTAAGGAAATCACAGTTCCGGTGTGGCTGTCGGGAGTGCCAAGAGAGGGACGGATGCAGCGCCTGATTTATACATATGAGGACGGATATACGACGGCATATGACGAGTATATCGTGGAAAATGGCGAGATTGTGATCAATATGGGACAGCATTCGGCAGCAGTGCTGAAACCTGTGAAGGTGTCCCTGTTTTAGAGCTGCTGCGAAAAGAAATGTAAAGCAGGAAAAGATTATGTCGAAAAAAATAGCAGTAATCAATGACCTGTCCGGATTCGGCCGCTGTTCTCTGACAGCGGCTGTTTCTGTACTGGCGGCCATGGGAGTGCAGCCCTGTCCGCTTCCGACAGCGATATTAAGCGCTCAGACAGGTTATCCGAGTTATTATTACGATGATTATACGGAGAAGATGGATAAGATCCGGGAAGAATGGGAAAAGATGGGGGCATCCTTCGACGGAATCTATACAGGTTTTATGTCCGGATGCAGACAGATCAGGAAAACTTTGGAATTTCTGGATTCCTTCCACGGGGGAAATACGTTTTTTCTGGCTGATCCTGTTATGGGGGACAACGGGGAAAAATTCGGATTTTCTACGGATGAATTTCAGGCGGGTATGAAAGAACTGGTGAGAAGAGCAGATCTGATCACGCCGAATCTGACAGAGTTGTGTCTTCTGGCGGGTGCGGATGACGGCAAGCTCCGGGAACTGACCGGAAAAGCGGGTGCAGCGGTGATTCCGGCCCGGAGACTGGTTGTGACCGCAGCAGAAGAGCTTGCCCGGGACGTAATGTCAATCGGTCCTTCGGAAGTGGTTGTCACAGGAATCCGTTTTCTTGATGAAAGCTCCGGGGAAGAACGGGTGGGAAATCTGACTGTGACAGAAGACAGAGCCGTTCTCTGCGAACAGCCGTATATTGGCGAAAGCTATTCAGGAACAGGGGATCTGTTCGCGTCCGTGATTGCGGGCGGAAAAGCGAGAGGGGATGCCCTTGAGGATTCCGTGGCCCTTGCGGGCAGATTTATCGCGGCGGCTGTCCGGGACGCTGTGAAGAATAAAATTCCCAGGAATGAAGGTGTAGAGTATGAGAAACATCTGAGGATGCTGCTCAGGTAAGAACGCCCTCGTTCCCGGGAGGGTAACAGATTATTTGGTCAGCACTTCAATGCCGTCTTCCTTCACAAGCACCATATATTCGATCTGCGCGGAGAGCCCGTCGTCAATGGTGTAAACGGTCCAGTCGTTGTCCTCATCTACGAAGAAATCGGGGCTGCCCTCGTTGATCATAGGCTCGATCGTGAACATCATGCCGGGCACAAGGAGCATCTCGCTTCCCTTGGGCGTCACATAGCTGACAAAGGGATCTTCATGGAAGGCAAGACCGATGCCGTGACCGCCGATCTCTTCCACGACAGAGTAGCCGTTGGCGCGTGCGTGGGTGTTGATGGCGTCAGCGATATCACCCAGGTGGCCCCACGGTTTTGCCGCTGCGAGCCCGAGCTCTACACACTCTTCCGTGACGCGGATGAGACGCTCGGCGCGCTCAGAGATTTTTCCCATTTTGAACATGCGGGATGCGTCAGAATAATATCCGTCCAGGATGGTGGATACGTCCACGTTGATAATATCACCTTCCTGCAGGATGATATTTTCGTCCGGTATACCGTGGCAGATCTCGTTGTTGATTGAAGTGCACACACTCTTCGGAAATCCCTGATAATCCAGCGGAGCGGGGATTCCGCCGTGCTCTGTGGTGAAGCGGTAGACGATCTCGTCGATCTCGGCTGTACTCATTCCGATGTGAATGTGTTTCGCCACTTCATCGAGAACCGCTGTATTCAGAGCTGCACTCTCCTTGATTTTTGCAATCTGAGCCGGTGTTTTCAGAAGCTTTCTTGTGGGGACAATCTCCCCGCGTTCTGAGTGAAGAAGCATCTTTTCTTCAATCGGCATATGGCACTTCTTGTATTTCTTTCCGCTGCCGCACCAGCAAAGGTCATTTCTTTCCATGAATTACATCTCCTCTATTCTGAATTTTACATTTTAAAAACGATGAATAAACAGACCGCTTCTGAGTTTTGGCTCAAACCAGGTTGATTTTGGCGGCATGAGCCTTCCGGCATCTGCAACACGGAGCAGTTCTTCCATAGAAGTGGGATACATGGCAAACGCTGCGCCTCCGGAGAGGTCAGCCTCACGTGCAAGCGCCTCAATCCCCCGGATTCCTCCGATAAAACGAATGGAAGGGTCTGTCTTTGGATCGTTGATTTTAAATACAGGGGCAAGGATATGGTCCTGAAGGATGGACACGTCCAGCCCGCTGACAGGATCGTCTGACATAAGACCGGGTCTGGCCTTCAAACAGTACCAGGAACCATGCCCATACAGGCCGAATTCCCCTTTCTGTACTGGATGATACGGAGCCGTTCCGGTCTCTCTGATCTCAAATCCACCCTTTATCTTATCAAGAAATGCGTCAAATGTATACCCCTTCATATCCGTGACCACACGGTTGTAGTCAAGGATGTTAAGCTCATCAGAAGGAAAGAGCACGCTGAGAAAATAATTGTACTCTTCATTGCCGGAAAATCCGGGATCTGCAGCTCGTCTGGCCAGTCCGACCTTCACGGCGGAAGCGGCTCTGTGGTGGCCGTCCGCGATGTAGAGGTGAGGCATCTGAGCAAAAATCTGAGAAATCTTATCAATATTTTCAGCTTCTTCGATTTTCCATACCTGGTGCCGGATTCCGTCTTTGCTGATGAAATCGCAGAGCGCTTCGCCGCGCTGTATCTCCTTGAGAAGGCTGCGAAGTTCAGGGTTCGGACGGTGCGTGAGGAAGATGGGGCCTGTCTGGGCGCTGCACGCGTCCACATGGCGGATGCGGTCTTCCTCCTTTGCGGCCAGTGTGTTCTCATGCTTTAAAATCACACCGTCGATATAATCGTCGATCGACGCGCAGCCGACGAGGCCGGTCTGTGTCCTGCCGTTCATGGTAAGCGCATATATATAGTAGCAGTCGGAAGAATCCTGTATGAAGGAACCCTCCTGAATCATTGTGTCCAGTGTGCGCCGCGCCGTGTCGTATACTTCCGGTGCGGAGAAGCTGGTGCCCTCCGGGAGGAGAGTCTCGGCTCTGTCAATGCGCAGAAAAGAAAGGGGCTCTGCCTCCACTTCCTTTCTGGCTTCTTCGGTGTTGTACACATCATACGGAAGGGCGGCGATTCTGGACGCCAGATCACGGCGCGGCCGTATTCCTCGGAAAGGTCGGATAATACTCATGTTGGTCTCCTTTGATTCCCGGACAGGATGCCGGGATTAATAAACGGTGAATTGATAGCTGCTGATTGATACTTGTAGTATTTTAGCACAGATTCCGGTGCTTTGCTACTGGGGGAAGCTAACTTTATAGCTGCCCCATTCCGACAAAATCCGTCATTTCCCCCTTGCCCGGGACTCAAAAGTATAGTACTATAAAAATCTGAGGAGTGATATATTATGTGGTACTGGATAGTGATGTTTTTGCTCATTGCCGGAAGTGTCTGTATGCTGGGTGTGTCATTCGCGGCCATAAGGCGTCAGAACGATATGGCAGTCAGGGTGAGCCAGAATACCGGCAGACACAGATATGACGACGATGAGGACGATTACGGCGATGATGTCCCCAGAAGAAGGGCGGGCAGACGCGCCGGCGACGAGCCGCAGGAGAGCAGGAGACAGCCCCAGCGGAAGAAGAGAAGACAGTGGAAGATTATTCTTGAAGATATTGACAGTTGGGAAAAATACAGCTTTACTTTTTACGAGACTGTGGGTATTGGCCGTGGGAAAGACGGAAGTATGTATGAAAAATATCTTCCGATTTTGAACGACGGAAGAGTCTCAAAGATTCACTGCGCGATTATTCACCGGGGTGATAAGCTGTACCTCAAAGACGAAGGATCCCGCAACGGAACTTACCTGAACGGGACGCGGATTGATTCTCCTGTTGTGATTCAGAGAGATGATATCATCGGAGCGGGGGAAACCCGACTGGAGATTCAGAGGATTCTCAGAGAGAGCGAGTGACAGTCCTGTCATGCTGACTGAGGCATTATATGGCAAATGGGGCGGCGGTCCTTCACGGGCCGCCGCTTTTCTGCATATACTGTACATATAATGTCTGTCTGGGAGTGACCTTCATGAATGAAAAAATTCCTTATTATATGGCCTATCCTGTCCCGTTTTCCTACGATGATGAGAGGACGGAACGCATGGATTATGAATATCTGAAAAGCATGTATCCGGAAATCCCCCGGAGAATTCTTCCGTATGTGGAGGAAGAATGTGACAGGATGGAGTATGAAAACAGTATGGTGTACGATCAGTATCCGGATAAGCTGCAGCTCCGCCTGATGTGCCGGAGGATATGTGACAATGTAAAGAGGCATGAACACGAGGCTGCCGGGATGGATCAGAGCCATCTGGAGGATCTGGCCGGGGTGATGCTGTTCCAGGAGCTGTATAAGCGCAGGAGTGATCATCGCAGAAGGGCCAGGAAATTTTACTAAATTGCGGCAATATGATATACTGCTGGTGCGTGAGTCGCAGACCGGGCCCATAGACGGCCTGAACTGCGCCCAGCAGGGACGGCACCAGATGACACGACAGAGTGAAGAATTCAGAGAGAAAAGGAAATATGAAGAAAAACCTCATTTTTATAGGAATGCCCGCAGTGGGCAAAAGTACGGTAGGAATTGTAGTCGCGAAGCGGCTTGGCATGAAATTTATTGACACGGATCTTCTGATTCAGGAGCAGGAGGGAAAACTGCTCAGAGAGATTATTGCAGAATGCGGAGAGGACGGTTTCCTTGAGATTGAGAACCGGGTGAACGCATCTGTCCGTGCGGAGAATTCGGTTATTTCTCCGGGAGGAAGTGTGATCTACTGCAGGGAGGCAATGGAGCATTATAAAAAGATCGGTACAGTTGTATATTTGCAGGCTTCTTATCAGACAATAAGAAAGCGGATCCGGAATCCGAAGAAACGGGGAGTTGTTTTAAGAGAAGGACAGACACTTCGGGATCTGTATGACGAGAGGGTACCCTATTTTGAAAAATACGCAGATATTACAGTCTGTGAGGATGGCTGTCAGATAGAGGACACAATTGAAAATGTTCTTGCGGCTGTGAAGGAACGCAGAAAGCGGCAGCGCCCTGCATATCGGAAAAGACCCGGATTTGCAAGAGGAAGAGATCCCCGGAAAGGGAGTCAGAAGGAGGCTCACAGAAGGGGAGGAGACAGGAATAAATCCGTGAAAAAAGGGAGAAAACCGGGAACGGAGCGTACGGGAAAGTAACAGCCCTATGGCTGAATAAAAGTAACAGTTCAGCCCGCGCCATTCGTAAAACCGCACTTCGTGCTTATTGCGGCTGCCGCCGCTGTTTTACTCATAGACGGGCGCTCAGCTCATAGGACTGCACGATCGAAAAATCATAAAAATTCTTGACAAGGTATCTATGTGTAAACTAAAATGGGGAACTGAGTGTTACTCTGACTGAGTAACAGTTCAGCCCGCGCCATTCGTAAAACCGCACTTCGTGCTTATTACGGCTGCCGCCGTTGTTTTACTCATAGACGGGCGCTCAGCTCATAGAACTGTACGATCGAAAAATCATGCGAGCATGATTTTCTCTCACGGACAGTCCTATGGCTGAACTGGTGTAATAAAAAAACAATTTAAAATAATCTGCTTTTATGGTACAATAGATACGGCAGACTGAGAATACAGACGAAAAGTACGATTACGATAATATAATCTAGATCGAGGTGCAAAATGGAGCAATATATCATCAAAGGCGGGAATCCGCTGGTTGGAGAGGTGGAGATCGGCGGTGCGAAAAACGCGGCTCTTGCGATTTTGGCAGCGGCGATCATGACGGATGAGACGGTGCTGATCGAGAATCTGCCGGATGTGAACGACGTCAATGTGATGCTGGAAGCAATTGCAGGGATTGGCGCGATGGTTCAGAGGGTAGACCGGCATACGGTAAAGATCAATGGTGGTACAATCGGTGATTTCAATATAGAGTACGATTATATCAAGAAGATCAGGGCATCTTATTATCTGTTAGGGGCGCTTCTCGGCAAGTACAGACGTGCGGAAGTGGCACTTCCCGGTGGCTGCAATATCGGAAGCAGGCCCATTGACCAGCATCTGAAAGGATTTCGGGCGCTGGGAGCGGATGTGGATATTGAGCATGGGAAGATCGTTGCAGAGGCTGAGAAACTTAAGGGAACACATCTGTATTTTGACGTGGTTACAGTCGGGGCTACGATCAATGTGATGATGGCCGCAGCGCTGGCTGACGGACTCACGATCATGGAAAACGTAGCAAAAGAACCTCATGTGGTTGACGTCGCGAACTTCCTGAACAGTATGGGCGCAAATATCAAAGGCGCAGGAACAGATGTGATTAAGATCAGAGGTGTGAAATCTCTGCATAAGACGGAGTACTCCATTATTCCGGATCAGATCGAGGCAGGGACATTTATGTTCGCTGCGGCAGCGACTAAGGGCGATGTGACGGTTTTGAATGTGATTCCGAAGCATCTGGACGCTACGATCTCGAAACTGATCGATATCGGATGTGAGGTGGAGGAATTTGACGATGCTGTGCGTGTAGTTGCGAAAAGAAGGCTTCGCAGCACGCAGGTAAAGACCCTTCCTTATCCGGGGTATCCGACAGACATGCAGCCGCAGATCGGTGTGGCGCTGGCGCTGGCAAACGGAACGAGTACAATCACTGAGAGTATCTTTGAAAACCGTTTTAAATACCTTGGGGAGTTGGCGCGTATGGGGGCGCGGGCAAAGGTGGAAGGAAATTCCGCTACAATCGAGGGCGTTGAGAAATTTTCAGCGGCGAGAGTCAGTGCTCCGGACCTGAGAGCGGGAGCAGCGCTTTGCATAGCGGGACTGGCCGCAGATGGAATTACTATTGTAGATGACATCGTGTATATCCAGAGGGGATATGAGCGGTTTGAAGAAAAACTCAGAAGTCTGGGCGGTATGATTGAAAAAGTGTCCAGCGACAAGGAGATTCAGAAGTTTAAACTGAAAGTAGGATAATAAAAGGCAGAGCGTTTGACGGCTCTGCCTTTTCTCATCTGTTACTGCACAACAGTTTTGTTCTGTGGCTGAACTGTTCCTATACAGCTTCTTTAAAGAGGATTCCCCGATAGCGTTTCAGCGCTGTGTAGAGGATCATCCCCAGGATACCGCAGGAGATCACTTCGCCGATGCCTACAGTCAGCATCAGGAACGGGATCGGGAGCGGAACCATATATCCGTATTTGAGCACAAACGGGACAACGATCATATTTGCTACAATCGGCGGAACCGGGGCAAGATATTTGCTCCTGTTTCTCAGCATCCAGGTGAATATCGCGCCGATCAGCGTGGCGAGACTTCCGAAAATAATGTCCGGAAGGATACATCCGCCTAAAATATTGCTGATGAGGCAGCCTAAAAATACTCCTGGAATTGCAGCCGGGGTAAATGCCGGGAGGATCGTCAGGGCTTCGGAAAAACGAACCTGAATTTCCCCGTAGGCAAAAGATGCGCCGATCAGAGTCAGCACAACGTAGATTGCAGCGATCATGGCCGCCTGTGCTATGAAAAGCACTTTGTTTCTTTGAACTCTCTTCATTTTTTATTCTCCTTTAGTTTTGTTTTACGAGTGGAAGGTCTCGAACACTCGATTCATTTAACGCCGGGAATCGGCGGCAAGCCCGATAGACCTTGGTTTTTGCCTTAGCGTGCAAAGCAGGCTGCCAGTGACAGCCTGCGTGTAGTGGGCTTTGCAACTGGAATAGTATAGCATGAGAAGGGGCAGAAATCAAGGTTTGTTTTACCCTTTCAGAAGCCCGTCAATCAGTCTGGAAGCCTCGCTTCTTGTCAGCGTCCCTGCATCCCACTGCGGTACGATTCCTTTTTTCCGGCTCAGGCTGGTGAGAAAAGAGATCTGTTTCGGAGTGGCGGGCTGGGGCGCTTTTACTTTGTATGTAAGAGGAACAGGTTTGAAAAGTTTTGGATCTGCATCTTCAAAATAGTGTGCCAGCGTCTGGTAAAGTTTGGCTGTTGCCAGAGCGTCGTGGTATGCCCGGTGTGCGGACTTATTTTCTATGTGATAGTAGTCGCACAGGCTGCCCAGGCTTTTGGATTCGAGATCCTGGTGCACTTTTTTCGCGATCTTTAGTGTATCAATTCCCAGTTTTTCAAACGGAAGTCCGTCTTTGGCCGCGCTGCATTTCATGAAGCTGTAGTCAAACGACACGTTGTGCCCGATCAGTACATCTTCTTCACAGAAGTCGAGAAAGTCGGAGACCACCTGACACCTCGGCCGGGCATCTGAAACCATCTCGTCTGTGATTCCGGTGAGTGCGGTGATCGCCGGGGAAATCGGGGAGAGCGGATGGATAAATTCCATAAAACGCTCGGCAACTTTCCCATTTCGTACTTTCAACGCGCCGATCTCTATAATTTCGTTTTCCTGGGGATCCAGGCCGGTTGTTTCAACATCAAAAGCAATATATGATTTTAGCATATCTGAAAATCTCCTTTGTCAGCAATTATAATATATCTCTGTCTCTTATTACAATACCCTTTCCTGATGGCGCGGGCTGAACTGTTATAATTAGTTACTGTTCACAGGAGCGCCATTCGTAAAACCGCACTGCGTGCTTATTGTGGCTGACGCCACTGTTTTACTCATGAAAAGGCGCTCCCTCCGTCTGCAAAAAGGCGGCCTGCTCCTTATGCGAGCATAAAGCATCCCGCTTTTGCAGACGTGTGAACTGTAACTACAATTACTATATCTTGATCTTTTTTAATCTTGAATTATAAGGAAAATATGAAAAAGATTAAAATTTTATAAAATACATCATTTACAACCTGAAAATTCAGCGATATACTATGGTAGTGCGCTAAAGTATTTCCCTGAAATGAAGGGAAAAAGGAGGTTAAACGAATGATAACATTTATTATCGGTCTCGTGATTCTTTTCGTTGGAGCGGCGCTTTACGGAAAGTTCTGCGAGAAAGTTTTTGACCCTGACGACAGGAAAACTCCTGCCTATACAAAACAGGACGGCGTTGATTATGTACCAATGAGAGGCTGGAAAAACAGTCTGATCAATCTGCTGAACATTGCAGGAACAGGCCCGATTCTCGGACCGATTCAGGGTATTTTGTTCGGACCTATCGCGTTTATCACGATTCCGATCGGAAATATCATCGGCGGTGCGATGCATGATTATTTTTCCGGTATGATCTGTCTTCGTGACGGCGGAACACAGATGCCGGACATGATCAGAAAGTACAGCAATAAAGGCGTTTATACAGTATACCAGATCTTCTGCAGCCTGCTGCTGCTCCTGGTCGGAGCGGTGTTTATCTACACACCGGGCGACATTGCCGCAACACAGGTATTTGGATTTGACGGTGCTGTTGATTCTGTCTCCACATGGGTGATCTATGGAATTATTTTCGTATATTATCTGATTGCAACTGTATTCCCGATTGACGCGATCATCGGACGGATCTATCCGATCTTCGGCGCGATCCTCCTGTTCTCGGCAGTTGGCGTGTTTATCGGTATTTTTGCAATGGGATTTCCGCTTGTTGAGATCTGGGATAACTGGAATATCACAGCTTTTGCATATGGTGATTATTTTAATGCAAACCACTTTATCCCGATTTTCTTCATCACAGTTGCCTGTGGTATCCTTTCCGGTTTTCACTCGACTCAGACGGCGATCATCTCCCGTACAATGAAGAGCGAGAAACAGGGCCGTATGACATTCTACAACATGATGGTTGTAGAGGGATTTATCGCTATGGTATGGGCAGCAGGGGCTATGGGTGTTTACAACCTGGGTCTGCAGGCGGCGGACGCGTCTCTTGCGACGGGTACGATCGGTGTTGTATGTAAATATATCCTCGGACCTGTAGGCGGCGTAATTGCGCTTCTGGGCGTTATCGTGCTTCCGATTACATCAGGAGACACCGCGCTGCGCGCGCTCCGGCTGGCAGTAGCTGATGCGTTCCACATTGATCAGAAGTCTACGAAGAAGAGACTTGCGCTTGCGGCAGTTATCTTTGTGCTTGTTGCAGTGATTCTTGTGTTTGCTAAGAGCAATGCGGACGGATTCAATATCCTGTGGAGATACTTTGCATGGTCGAACCAGAGTCTGTCTCTGTTCGCATTCCTTGCCATTACAGTATGGATGTTTGAGACAGGAAGAAATAAGTATGCATGGATGCCGCTGATTCCGGGCGCGTGGTATGCATTTGTGACGGTTACCTATATCGCAAATGCGAAGATCGGATTCAATATTCCGTGGTTTGGCGCATACATTATCGGTATTGTCGCAGCTGCGGCTTATGTCGGAGTGCTTGTGTGGTATGGTAAGAAGCGCTCGGCCATGAAAGCGAAAAAGGCAGCGGAGAAGAAATAAAATTGCGTTTTTATATCAGGACTGTACCTGGGGAGCTGTACCGGTGAAAATACCGGTGCGGCTTCTTTTTCATTTCATAGGAAATAAAGTTCCCTATGAAATGAAAGTTCTACGGGCGGGATGCGCACACAGCAGCAAGAATATTTTGCCACCTTGCTCAGAACGATTTTTGGCAGGAATCTTGCTACATATATTTTATAGATAACTATAAAATATAAAGGAGAGAACAGCATATGAGAAAAACAGCAGTCAAAGATTTTGAAATCGCTGTGCTGGGTGCAGGGACTATGGGACTCTGTGTGGCACAGTTTTTTGCCATGAACGGCCATGAGGTAAACCTGTATAACAGAACCTACGCAAATCTGGATAAAGCGCTGGTTCAGATACGGAATAATCTACAGACCCTTGTGTCAATTAATCAGATTAAAAAGGAGGATATACGCTCCACAATGGCACATATCCACGGGACTGACGACCTGAAAGAAGCGGTTGAGCATGCGGATTTTGTGATTGAAAATGTCGCGGAAAAAGAAGAGGTTAAGAAGAAGATCTTTGCCCAGATCGATCAGTTCTGCGGGGAGGACGTGATTTTTTCAAGCGATACCTCCACGATGAATATTTATGATTTTCTTGAAGTCAGTCATCCGGAACGTCTGATTATCACTCACTTTTTCAATCCGGCCTATGTAATGCCCCTTGTGGAGATCGTTCGCGGACCGGAGACTTCTGATGAAACGGTTGCAGTGACTAAGGAACTTCTGGAATCCTGCGGTAAAAAGACAGCGGTTCTTAACAAGGCTGTTCCCGGCTTCATCCTGAATCGAATTACCATGGCAGTATTCCGTGAGGCTGCATATATCGCAGGAAACGGCTGGGCCACACCGGAAGATATAGATAAGGCGATCGTATCCACCTTTGGTCCCCGCTATACATTTGAGGGACCTTTCGGACTCAGTGATTTTGCGGGGCTTGATATCTACGAGCGGCTGGCTACGCTGCTTCCTCCCGTGCTCTGTTCCGATACGACATGCCCCTCGATCCTTACCGAGAAGACAAAGAACGGACTTCTCGGGGTAAAATCCGGGGAGGGATTCTATAAATACAGTGATGTTGCTAATGCGCACAGAGACCGTGACACAAAAATCATGAAAATGATACAGGCAATTGATGCTGTTAACAATTAAAAGGAGACACCGTACATGAAAAGAGTAGAAAAAACGCGTTTTACCCTGCTTCATCTGGCAGATTTTGACGCGTATAAAGATGAACATATCACACTTTCCGCATCAGAGAATGAAACGAACCGGGAGCACCGGATCGTCTGGCCTCTCAACTGCTATGCCGTGCTCGTCCAGCATCCGGTTCTTGGGAATATTTTGTATGATACTGGAATCGATGTAAACTGGAAATACAGATGGCCGCGCAATCTTGCGGAGGACTATCCGGTACACCAGTCTTTTGATTTGAAAGAGAAGCTGCGTGAAGTCGGTCTGTATCCGGACGATATTGACCTGCTCATCATTTCCCATCTTCACTTCGATCATGCCGGAAACCTGCACATGTTCCGGGGAACAAAGGCAGGGCAGGGCGTTATTATCCAGGAAGCGGAGACGAGACACGCTTTCATGAGAGCGAATATCTTTGATCCCGCAAAAATCGAGTATCGGGGCGACGGTTATGTACGGCATGAGTTTAACGGGCTGGATGGAATCTCTTTTGAACTGGTGGATGGGGATAAAAAACTCGCAGACGATCTGGAACTTCTGCTGCTTCCGGGACACACACCGGGAACAATGGGGCTTGTCGTCAGGACGGAAGAAACCGGGACAGCCATCTTCCCCTCGGATGCTGTATATAATGCCATGAATTTCGGACCGCCCGCCGTCCTTCCCGGAATGTGCGCCCGCCCGGAGGAATATGGAAACAGCATTGAGAAATGCCGAAGAATTGCTGAGGCAGAGCAGGGGACTGTGTTTTTCAGCCATGATGTGAATACATTTAAGACATACAAAAAATCACCGGAGTGGTATGAATAATACCGCTATATAGTTGACAAACTTCTTCGGCTAAACATCCGAAAACAGAGCGGATTTGCAAAATGTATTCTGCAAAGATACAGGTGTGTACGGGTTCCACCCAAAGTCACCCTCCCACACCTGTATCTTCGCAGAAAAGTTCGCGCAATAGGGCACTGTTTTCTGGTTTATACAAGCGGGAAGTTCATAACAATATAGCTGCAGAAATAAAGGCGCGGCTTGAAGTTTTTCACATATGTAAGACTTCAGGCCGCGCTGTTTTTTTTGTTTTTTCAGCCTATTTAGGGAAGAACATTCCCGATGAAGAATACGCAGGAAGCGGAGCGAACGATTTGAGTAGCGCTTTCTGAGTCCGGGAAGGTGTGTGGAGTGTGACTTTTGGTGGAACACGAAACACATCTTCCCGGAACTCAGAATACCGTTATCCAAACACTTCGCCCGCTTCCGGATCTGCTTGTCTTCACAGGAAATGATGCTGTGCTAAATAGCTGAACTTTTAGAGTTCACATCCAAGTACAGCCGCCTGATACAGCGCCTCGATTGCATTGGATCCTCGTGTTGCGTCTCCTACTGTTACGACTTTGTCCACGAGACCTGCCAGTTCTTCTTCCAGCGGATTATAGCTGCGTGTTCCGAGGGACATGATCACACGGTCGTATCCTCTTAAGGAAACCGGCTCGCCATTCTGCTCTGCATCCACGCCGTCTCTGTAGATGTGTGTCACCTTCGTATCTGTCATGCACTTCACGCCGTTTCTCTTAAAGCGCTCGAACAGTTTTTCACGTACCGCCTCCGGATCTTCCGGCGCAATGCTGTCCCGCATCTCCACAACAGTTACATCGTATCCGTAATCTGCCAGGTGATCTGCGGTTTCAGCGCCGTTTGCCCCTCCGCCGAGCACGATTACTTTCCTGCCGCCCGGCTGCGCGCCGCCAAGCACTTGTGTGCCGGTCAGTGTGTCAGCTTCCTTTAATCCCGGAATCGGCGGGAGCAGTGCCTGTCCGCCTGTTGCAAGTACGACAACATTCGGCTTCATGGACAGGATCTTTTCTTTGTCAGCTTCTGTATTGTACTGAATATCCACGCCGTATTTCTCGCACATTGTACGGTAGTAGCAGATCGCGGAAGCGATAAGCTGTTTGTGCGGCGGCACTGCGGCTGCCTGGAACTGTCCGCCTACGTAATCATTTTTCTCCATGAGAGTTACATGATGACCGCGCTTCGCTGCAACCCAAGCAGTCTCAAGTCCTGCCGGGCCGCCGCCGACAACGAGGATGTTCTTCTTTTCCTCAGCCGGACGGGGAACGAGAGTTGTCTCTCTCATGGCAAATGGATTTACCATACATCCGCGGAAGATTCCGCCGTGTCCGTAACTGCCGTAGCATCTGAGCAGACAGCTGACACACGGACAGATCTCATTTTCTCTTCCTTCCTCGGCCTTGAGTACGAACTCCGGATCAGCAAAGAGCGGGCGTCCGATTGTGACAAAATCAGCGCTTCCGCACTTTAATACCATCTCTGCATATGCCGGTTCTGTAATTCTGCCGGCAACTCCGACTTTGATATCTACTGCTTTTTTGATCTGCTCAGCTGCCTCTACGTTGTGTCCTGTCTCACGGGCTGCCGGAGCGATTCCTTTTCCGACGCCGTTGACGCCGCAGGATACGTTGATCAGATCAGCGCCTGCCTGTTCAAACAGCATTGCCAGGACAGCAGAATCTCTCTTTTTATTTCCATCCTCTACCATCTCGTCCGCACTCATGCGGATACTGACAGGGAAATCTTCTCCGCAGGCGTCCTTGATACCACGGATAATGTCTACGACTACTTTTGCCCGTCCGGCGATATTACCGCCGAATTCATCCGTCCTCCTGTTTGCCCTCGGAGATACGAAGTCGTTCAGAAGGTATCCGTGCGCACAGTGGACTTCCACCAGGTCGAATCCTGCTTTCTTCGCTCTTACCGCACCTGCGATAAACGCATCAATCAGATCATAGACTTCTTTGGTCGTCATGGCGTGGGGCACTCTTGCGCCATACTCCATGGCGATTGGAGAGGGCGCCACCAGGTCACAGTTCTCGCCCATTGCCCTGCGGCCGCCGTGCTGGAGCTGAAGACCGATCTTGCAGTTATATTCATGCATTCTCTCCGTCAGTTTTGTCAGTCCCGGGATTACACTGTCATCCGCGATTGAGATCTGGTGGTCTGAGGATCTTCCTTCCGGTGTGACAAAGGCATACTCTGTCAGGATCATGCCGATACCGCCTTTTGCGCGGGCTTCATAGTAAGCGATCAGCTCATCCGACATGGTTCCGTCCGGATGTCCGAGAGCCGCGGACATCGGCGCCATGATCGTTCTGTTTTTTAATTCAAGACATCCGATTTTTTCCGGAGTGAACAAATATTTATATTTCATAGCGATCTCCTTTCAAAATTCGGGACCTGCTTTTTGGGCAGGTCCCTGATGACTGAACTGTTACATTATTTTATCTTCATATCCATGCACTTGCTGACTACATTGCTATAAGCATCTGCAAGTGTCATCTGATCTGTATTTAATACAACAGCGCTGCATCCTTCATCAATGACCGCCTGCACATCGGCTGCTGTCTGGCCGCCCGGTGACGTCTGCGGGCATGCCATAAATCCGATATTATATTCGCGGCATTTTTCCATTGTCTTGATATAAGCCTCGTTAACTGCAGAATTGATGGAGCCGTCACGGTTCAGTGTTCCGAGTGCCTGGCCGTAATCCGCTTTTCCAAACATCACCATATCGCGTCCCGGCTGGAGTACGGAGAGAATTTCATCTAAGTTCTCCACACCCTTCGGATCCTCTATCATCGGGATATAGGAAACATTTTCCTGAACCCAGTCAAGATAATCCATCCAGTTTGCCGGGCGGTATCCGTCAGAGTGAATAGAGCGGCAGCAGCTTGCGGTTCCATACGGCGGGTAGCGGAGTGCATCCTGACCTTTTTTACACTCTTCCCCTGTTGTAATATGGGGCACGAGAATTCCCTGTGCACCCATTTCCATATAGTTGCGCATCAGGTAAGGAATCACATCCGGTACACGGATCAGCGGTACAACATCATTTACCTGCGCTGCAAGGATCATATGCTCAATCGTCTCACGATCCATCACTGCGTGCTCGCTGTCAATGATAGCGAAATCAAAACCAACTGTTCCGGCTATGTCGAGGATTGTTGTATCCTTGATATAATTAAAGAAACCGATTGGTGCCCGGCCGTTTTTAATGGCCTCGAGCATCTTGTTTTTCTCAAAAAGTTTTCTCATAGAGCAGACCTCTTTTCCTACTTATATTCTAACAGGCAGTTGTCGATCACGGCTTTGCCCTGTTCGTTCAGCATCTTATAGACGATCTTTCCTTCTTCCAGTTTCCATGCCTGGAATTTCACGTGTGTATCCGGGAATGTCACTGCACGCAGCTGCGTAGCGATATGTGTTACCCTCTCCGGCTGATATGGAATGAATGCCTGAATTGCCAGTCTTGCGCCGAATCCTACCGTACAAAGTCCCGGCATGAATGCTCCCTTATATCCATAGCTCTGTCCTACTGTCGGATCAATGTGAGTTGTATAGGTATCGCCTGTCAGTCTGTAGAGGGCTGCCAGATTATCCGCGATGTGGTCTTCGCACTCGAAGTCCGGGGCACGATCCGGATATTCCATCTTGTTGGATACGAATTTCGGTCTGCCGTTATTGCCGAAAGCAGCGAATAAATGCTGGCTTCTCAGCGTACATACCGGATTTCCGGCGATATCATACATATCCATCTTACACTGGTTTACAACACCTTTGTCTCCCCAGTCGTAGATCTCTTCCACGCAGTCCTCTGTCAGGAACTTGCCGCACAGCGGATCAATCGGTCTGTGAAGCTGGATATCCACACCCATGTGAAGACGGTTCGGGATATATCCTCCGAGCGCTTTGATGATCAGATCTCCCGGGATCTCGTTCGGCGCGTACGGAACCCTTCTCTGCGGCTGCATCTGGATTGCGTTCAGATATGTAACGAGTACAAATGTCGGAAGTGCTTTAAACCCGTCCGGGCATCCTTCCCATACATATGGGAGATCATCCTTAGATCATCCTACGCCCAGCGCGTAAAGGATAACGTCTCTCCATGTATACTCCATATATCTCGGCCCAAGGCCTGTTCCGATGATTGAATCAAAATCCGGAGTCGGAAGCTTATGCCAATCCGGTTTTTCTATTGTCTGTGCCATGTTGTTTCTCCTTTCCTGTGAATGAATCGTTTTGAAAAGTTATCAATTATTTTTCTGTTTGTGCACCCGCTTTTTCAGCTTCTACCTCTGCGATCGCTTCTTTTAAGATCGGTACGCCCATCGTAATCGCGTGGATACCAAGCGTACTTACGATCTCAAATACCTCGGCGATCTCCTGCATAGTCGCTCCGCTCTCAAGCGCTCTGTCGATATGGTATTTCAGCGCGTCCTTGTGAAGCGTAACCGGCGCTGCGTGAACCGCGATGTAAAGAAGTTCTCTTTCCTTCTCGGAGAGCGGGCCGCTCTTGCATGGAACTTCCTCAAACTTCGTGAATGTCTCAAAGTAATCCGGGTCAAGTTTGAGAATATTTTCCTTTGCATCTGTCCAGTAACCGTTGTGTGATTCTATGTACTGCTTTTTCAGTGCTTTCTGTCTGTCGTCCAGCTCAATTGCTGCAATGCTCACACCTCTCGCCTGCATGGCGTCGATCAGAAGAGGCATTCCCAGATCATAGGTGCAGCTTCCGACCATACTGGTGATCTCCAGAGTCTCCAGGATCTCGGCAACGCTGATTCCAAGCTGCAGGGAGTGCTTCATGTGGTTCTTAAGTCCGTTTGCATTCAGACATCCGGTCACGCTGTCGATCGCGACACAGATGAGCTTGCGCATTTTCAGTTCAAGAATCTCACGCTTCTCTGCAACAGAAGAATAGTCTGCGTATGCATCAATGATATCCGGATCAAGTTCCAGGATCGTATCCCACATCGCGCTCCATTTCCATTTGCCGCGGGCTTCGATAAATTTCTGCTTTACTTCTTCCTGCCGCGGTGTCCACTGTTTTTCCATAATCTGATACTCCTTTTTCCTGTCTTCCGTTCGGCCTGCGCTATGCGCCCGGATGGCCGAACTCATGCAATTCATCCGTTCGGCCGCCGTCTGATCCTTATGCCAGCATAAATCATCCGGCATCCGCCCGGATGGCCGAACTTGTTCCTAATACTCAAACTGTACTACGTCCTGATAGAAGAATTTATGCTCATCAAGTACTGCCTGCCACTCCACGCCGGATACTTTCGCGATGACGAGAGTGAAGTGGGAGGGGAGCTCCGGATCTCCGGAGCCGACTTTTGTGCCCGGCATCAGGTGTCCGCATACGGTGCAGTCTTTGTTGGAAGCGACACAGTGTGCGTGCACATACGGTGTGCCGTCTCCGCCCATTGAGCCAAGCATGTGCCATTTGTCTTCCACTGTCTCCAGATATCCCGGGATAGTGGGATACATGCTGTCGATTACCTCATCTGCATTCTTTCCTTCCGGAAGTTTCACGACCGTTGTACCGATTGTTCCATGGATACTCATCTCACATTTGCCTTCCATAGAAGCGATCACTACGTTGAGCTTCGGGTCGATAAATGCTTTGTTCAGCGGAAAGTGCTGATATGTAAAGTCAGCGCCCGCGCCGCTTCCGTCCAGAATGACTCCGGTTTTGATATCGTGCTCTGCACAGATCTCATAGATCGCCTGAAGGATATCCTCTCCCGGGATCAGACGGGCATAATATACTTCTTCGATTTTTCCTGCTTTAACCAGTCTTGCCATTGTATTTCTCCTTTTTGTTTGAATCTTAGTAACAGTTCAGCCATAGGGCTGTCCGTGAGAAAAAAACATGCTCGCATGATTTTTCGATCGTGCAGTCCTATGAGCTGAGCGCCCGTCAATGAGTAAAACAGCGGCGGTAGCCGCAATAAGCACGAAGTGCGGTTTTACGAATGGCGCGGGCTGAACTGTTACGAATCTTATTTACGCTTCTGCGTCCACACCGGAGATCTTCACGTCTGCCCATTTCTCATAGAGCTTGAGAACTTCGCTCCAGTCCTCTGTCTCTCCTAATTCTGCCATCGGGATCTTCCAGAGCTGTGCAGTTGTATTTCCGAAAAATGCAGGCACATTGGACTCTTTTGCGGCTTTGTTGAAAAGTCCGATATCTTTCTCCATCAGGTTCAATGCGAAGTTGAACGGTTTCCCCTTGAAAATGAGATTCGGGAATTTTGTTGTAGCTGCATGGTTTGTACCGCCGCTCTTTCCGATAATGTCAGCTGCTACTCTCGGGTCGATTCCGGCTTTTGCACATACGGAAACCGCCTCTGCCGTAGCTGCCGCGCAGCATGCGCTCAGGAAATTGTTCGCGCATTTGATCATATCGCCTGATCCGCTCGGTCCGATATAGAATACCTTGTTCGGATCGCCGGCAGTATCAAGAATCTCTCTGTATTTATCGAAAACTTCTTTCTTTCCGCCGGCCATGATCGTCAGGGTCTGAGCAGCCGCACCACCGACGCCGCCGCTGACCGGACAGTCAAGAATATCGATATTTTTCTCCTCCAGGAGAGCTGCAAGTTTTCTTGTGCTTGCCGCATCAGCGGAAGTCATATCAATGATCGCAGATCCGGGTTTCGCATTTTTCAGGATGCCGTCCTCTGCGAGCACCAGTTCCTCTACCTGCTGGGATTTCGGAAGGCTCAGCATAAAAATATCGCACTGTTCAATCATTTCTTTCTGGGAGGAAGCTGCCTGTGCTCCCTGTTCCAGCATCTCTTTAATCGCGTTCTCACGCTCCTGGGTTCTTGCTGGTCTGAAGCAGGGGAGGATCACTTTATAACCGCATTTCACCATTCCCTGGCAGATCGGCATTCCCATGTTTCCAAGGCCAAAAAAGCCGATTACTTTCTCTTTCATCTTCTCACCTTTCCGGCGTGCCAGTGCACAGCCTTTATTTCTTGTAACAGTTCAGCCATCAGGGATGGGCGGAGCTGATTTATGCTTGCATAAGAATCAGCCCGCTCCATTCCTGATGAGCTGAGCGCCCGTCAATGAGTAAAACAGCGGCGGTAGCCGCAATAAGCACGAAGTGCGGTTTTACGAATGGCGCGTGCTGAACTGTTACTATTTCTTTGATTTTGAATAGATCGCGTCCTGCGCCTCTGTGATTCTCTCGAATACCGGATCAAACAGCTCGTGAAGCCTGCCTTCTTCCTCTACCTCACTGAGAATCTCAAATGTATGTTCTCCGAGTGCGGCTGCCTTGTATACTTCGCCTCTCTCAACTCCGCTCATTAAGATCGGGTTGCCCGGTACTGTGAACTTAACTCCGTTCTCAAACTCTGTGTCAACAAGCGCTTTGCGGTATGCGATCTGCGGGTGGTTCTTAACTGCTTCAAAGTCGTTGATCTTGCCGTATACACAGTTTTTCGCGAGAAGCATATCTGCCAGTTCATCGCTTGTGTACTCGGAAAATACTCTGTTTACTTCAGCGTCGATCGCCTTATAATCTTTTGCTCTCTGAACCATCGTCGCCCAGTTCTCATTGGCAAGCCACTGCGGCTGATTTAAAGCCTCACAGAATGTCTTCCACTGTGCATCAGTTCCTACTGTAATCATCAGAGATTTTCCGTCCTTACACTTATAAGCTCCGATCGGTGCAGATGACGCATAGCTGTTTCCGCTCGGTTTCGGAACATTTCCTGTTCTTAAATATGAACTGAACTGGTTCTCCAGACAGAACAGAAGAGACTCCATCATTGATACGTCGATCCTTCTTCCCTGACCAGTCTTCTGAGCTTCAAGAATTCCCATCAGAGTTCCGATACATGCCATCAGTCCGCCTGAATAATCAGCAACGGAAGCGCCGCATTTTACCGGCTCTCCGCCTTCCGGTCCCGTGATGCTCATCAGTCCGGATTCTGCCTGTACGGTCTGGTCAAACGCTGCGTGGTTCGCATAAGGTCCTTCCTGTCCGTACCCTGAAATAGAAGTGAAGACAATCTTCGGATTGATCTCTCTTAATACATCATAGTCAATTCCGAATTTTTTCATCGTACCCGGTTTGTAGTTCTCGATTACAGCATCGGCTGTCTTCACAAGTTTCAGGAAAAGGTTTTTGTGCGCCTCGTCCTTCATGTTCAGGACAATACTCTTCTTTCCTCTGTTACGTGTAGCAAAATGGCTGCTCGTTCCGTTATCGATCACCTGTCCGTAGCGTGTATTATCTCCAATCGGCGGATTCTCGATCTTAATTACTTCTGCTCCAAAATCGCTCAGCAGCATCGTGCACATGGGGCCAGACATAAACTGGCTGAAATCAAGGATTCTGTATCCTTCCAATGGTTTACTCATAATTTTCAGCTCCTATCTAAAATATTTTACCTAAATAGAAAGCAAGTTCCGTGCCAACTTTTTCCGCTATTTAGTTCATTAGCTCCCGTATGAAAAACATCCGAAAACAGGGATGATTCTCAAATGTATTCTGCGGGGATGGAGGATGACTCAGGGCTTCGCTCCAGGGAATAAGGGAAACTACAAAGTACCGGATACGGATTAAAAGCAAGGACAGCCGGGGCTTAACTCGCTGGCGCTCAGACAAGCGCCCCGTCTGCCCTAACATCCGTATCCGGTACTTTAAGTTTCCCTAATCCCCTTCCGAAGGC
>JAHZHF010000139.1:7154-7844 GCA_019420405.1 Clostridiales bacterium | reverse complement strand
CCTTTAATCCGTATCCGGTACTTTGTAGTTTCCCTTATCCCCTGGAGCGAAGCCCAGAGCCGTCCTCCATCCCCGCAGAATACGTCTTGAGAATCGCCCCTGTTTTCGGATGTTTTGCAAAAGGACGTTAGTGAACTAAATAGCTGACCAGAAGATTCACATTTTACAGATTGCTTTCAATAGGATATACTGTTTGCAGATCGCGTTCTTTCACAGACCGCAATTGACTTATGGCTGAACTGCTACAAAAAATATCCAGGAGGAAAATTATATGATAAAACTAATTGCCAGTGATCTGGACGGCACTCTGCTGCAGAACGGTTCTCATGAACTGACGCCCCGGGCCATCCGCCTCATCCGGGATCTTACCCGCCGCGGCGTCCGCTTTGTTGCAGCCAGCGGCCGGCAGTACGATAATGAACGCCGTATATTCCGCGAGCTCCGGGACGAGATCTCTTATATCGCAGAAAACGGCTCCCTCTGCATCCACCGGGGAGAGGTGATCTGCCGCGGGACAATTCCCGATGATCTGGCAGCACGGATCATCCGCGAAGTCCGCCGGGAATCCGGATTTGAGATTGTCGTTTCCAGGGAGGATGCCTGCTATATCGAAGGGAAAAATCCTGATTTCGTAGATCTGATTACAAAGGAATTTAAGAATACAACGAAAGTGGTTGACGATATTTCCAG
>JAHZHF010000139.1:0-7144 GCA_019420405.1 Clostridiales bacterium | reverse complement strand
TCCAGGGTAGACGGACCGATCCTTAAAATCGCCATCGCAAACGTCGGTCCCCAGGATCTCAAACCCCGTCTGAAGCACCTTCAGGATCTCTTTTCCGGAGAGATCAAGGTCGTAACCTCCGGAACAGTCTGGATTGACTTCATCGTCCCGGGTTACAATAAAGGAACCGCGCTTAAACGGCTCCTGGACCGCTTCGGGATCAGCCGCGAAGAATGCATAGCCTTCGGAGACCAGTACAACGATGTGGAAATGCTTGAGCTTGCCGGGACAAGCTATGTCATGGAGAACGCAGCGCCGGGTATGGAGAAATACGGTACGCACCGGACGTCCTCCGTGGAAGATATCCTCCAGGAGCTCCTCGATAATATGGACAACGCGAAGTCGGACGAAGCCAGCACAGACCAGGAAGGATGAACATTCTAATAAGCATCCGGATGTTCATTTCAACTCCTTATTTCAGCTCTACGACAGCGTACGGCCCGCCTGCTCCGTCGCGCAGCTCAACAACCGTGCGCTCCGGCTCCTGCGCGATCCCCGGGTAAATGATATCCCCGTAGACCGCCGACTTTTTGTAATCCACCCGCACCTGATGAATCCTGGTATCCCGCGGGAGCATTTCCAGAGCCATCTGAACGTACTGGCAATTATTGACATGTTCATTCGTATCGATATGATACTTGCGGACCGGGAAAGATTCCCGGTCTTCAAAGCTCTCCGGCACCAGGATTTTCCGATCTTCGTACGGCATATCAAGAGGTTCCCCCGTCCCGTAAGCCGAGATCCACTCCGGCTTCGGCCTGCAGGGACGCCCCTTTTCCATATCCATGAATGCCCAGATCGAATTCGCGCAGGCGATCTGTTCTCCTGATTCACCCAGCATATACATATTACGATTTCCGATAAATCCGGAAAATTTTGTTGCAAATGTTCCCACCGTCACCTGCTCACACATGCCCGGATAACGATCGACAATGATCTGCCAGTACGACAGCACCCAGGCTTTTTTCTCCCGTTGCAGGAACTCGCTGCCAAGCCCAAGTTCCTCTGAATGAAATGTCGTACAGTCCTGAAAATAGTTAATCAGCGCCGGAAGGGTCAGCGTTCCTCTGTGGTCAATCTCACTGTAACGCACCTTTCCGCCGAATTCGTATGCATTCTTTCTCTTCTCCATGTCCTTTCACCTCTGTCTGTACTGTCCCTCTTTCTGTACTGTTCCTCTGTCTGTACTGTCCACACCTTACGTTCTCTGCTTTTCTCACGTTGCCGCCACGTAGTCCGACTCCACTGTGATCACGCACTCGTACCGCTCATCCACGTCTTTCATCCGCTCCTCCATCTGTCTGGGAAGCTCCTGTCTCTTTTTCTCATCATATTCGATGGGAATCACCAGGTCAAAGATCAGGTTAATCTGCTTTTCTCCGTGAACCACCCGGAAATCATGCAGGCTGCAGGCAGGATCAAGCTCCCGCAGAATCTTGACCGCCTGGCTGCGGATGCTGAGCACCCGGGTATCCTTCATCTCCACCGGATCCATATGTATCACCAGGAAGAGCCCCAGCTCCTTAGAAGCTTCCCGCTCGATCCGGTCGATAATCTCGTGAGACTGTTCGATATCCACATCGTTGGGGACTTCCGCATGGATCGACGCCATACTGCGGCCCGGTCCATAGTTATGCACGATCAGATCGTGTGTGCCTTCGATCCCCTCATAGCTCTCCACAAAGCGCTTAATCTCGTCGTATACCTCCGGATCGATGGCCTCTCCGATCAGAGGCTCCAGTGTATCCTTCGCGATTCCGACTCCGGCCCACATAACGACAAGTGCCACACAGGCACCCACGATCCCGTCAATGTTAATCCCCGTAAACCGGAAAAACAAAAGTGACGCCACCGTCGCGCCCGTCGTAATCACATCGCCCATGGAGTCCGTGAAGACAGCCTGCATCACCTTGGAGTCAATCTTCTCTCCCAGTTTCCGGTTGAACAGTCCCAGCCACAGCTTCACCCCAATAGAGAGCAGCAGGATCACTACGGAAACGGCCCGGAAATTCAGCTCTTCCGGATTTCTTATCTTTCCGATGGAATCTTTAAGGAAGGTAAAACCGACTTCCAGCACAAGAAACGAGACAATCAGCGCCGCGATGTACTCAATCCGCCCGTGCCCGAAGGGATGATCTTTGTCCGCGGGCTTTTCCGCCATCTTGACTCCCACAAAACTGATAATCGACGATCCTGCGTCGGATAAATTGTTAAACGCGTCCGCAGTAACGGACACACTGCGCAGCACAAGGCCCACAATAAATTTTACAATAAACAAAAAAACATTGCAGAAGATACCCACAAAGCTGGCCAGCACACCGTAGGCCGTCCTCACGGATATCTTCTCCACATCCTGATAATCTTTTATAAAATGTTTCACTAAAAATTCTGTCATCTCTATATCACTGCCAGAAATACCAGCCAATCTTAAAATCTGACGTAGCCGTTATCCTGGAATACTCCTCTTCCGTCAGTACATGTTTCAATTTCTGCTTTCCTTCCTCCGGAACCACAGCGTTCGTTGTGTCAAGAAAACACAGCGCGGGATAAAGTACACACCACCAGTTCTGTCCCTCTGCCGCTCCGATCTCAATCCGCAGAGCCTCATAATTTCCGGCCGGAAATGTGAGATCCCCGTATGTCTTATCCGGAAACCAGCACGTCGTGACCGCCGCATTTACCGGGTCATCGAATCCCTCATTCGCTACTGTCTCCCGGCTTACCTCTTCGATCTCATCTATATGCCGTCTCACCCAATCTGCGGTCTGCTCTGCATCCTCCGATTCCGGCATCTCTGCTGAGAGATACGCAAGGACCTCATCCCTCACCTTAAGCTTTACCGCCTGATCCTCCGGACTGTCGCTGTCCGCCAGCACATGAAAACGCAGCACTTCCTGCGACAGATGCGCCTGCAGCGCCGCCCGCGATACTTCCTCCGTCCTCTGATAAACGAGCGCTGTCACGAGCCCCGCCAGGACAATCGCCAGGATAAGCGTCGGAAGAAAAAACGGAACGAGCGCCGGACCCATCGCAAAGGGAAGCGCTACTTTCGCTCTTTTTTCTCTCCGTTCCTGATTGTTTTCCGAATCTATTCTTTCCATATGTATAACCTCCATGCATTTTCATACATGGAGTATAACCGGGAATATTGAAAATATTCAGTTACTGCTCTTTCTCATCCTTGTGACGCAGAGTTCCCAGCACAGTGTCCACCTGATTGTTGATATGCACTACTGTGATCTTTGTCGCATTCTCTTTGTCATGCCCCTCAATTGCCTCGATAATCCCCTGATGCTCGGACAAAAGCTGGGGATAGCAGTCTCTCTTTTTCAGGTATTCGATCCTGTAGCGGTACATCTGCTCCCTCAGATTGTTCAAAAGCTGGATCAGCCTCGCATTGCCCGTCGCCTCAAAGATCACGTCGTGAAACGCCTCGTCCGCCTGGGCGATCTGTGTGATATCATCGCTGTCCAGGACGTCCCGGAAATGATCCGCCGCCTCGTGAAGCTTCTGAATTCCCTCCTTATCAATCCGGTCACAGGCGAGCTGTACGCCCAGTTCCTCCAGCGCGCACCGCACCTCAAGTACATCGCGCAGATTCTTCTCCGTGATCTCAGCGACCTCCGCTCCTTTGCGGGGAATCATTAATACCAGTCCCTCCAGCTCCAGCTTACGGATTGCCTCTCTGATCGGAGTCCGGCTCACGCCAAGCTTATTGGCAAGCTGAATCTCCATCAGCCTTTCTCCCGGCTTCAATTCTCCGCGCAGGATTGCCCTCCGCAGCGTATTAAACACCACATCCCTGAGCGGAAGATATTCATTCATGGTAACTTCAAAATCAATGGACATCCTGATTCCTCCTCACATTGTGTATGCTTGTCACGTAGACCTGTCTGGTCAGTGCCTTTTCTCTGATGATTCGCTGCGCTGTCCGCGCGTCCGCACGGTTTTCGAACAGACCGAACACTGTGGGGCCGCTTCCGCTCATCATGGCATTTAAAGCCCCCGCATCCTTCATCACCTGCTTGATCTCGCTGATCACGGGATGCATAGGGATGGTTACGTCCTCGAGCACATTTCCCATAGATTCTGCCACCTGCTTAAGGCTTCCGGCATTCAGACCGGCAATGATCCCGTCGATATCCGGGTGCTCCGTGATCTTCTTCGCATCCAGCGCCTCATATACCACCTTAGTCGATACGCTGACCGATGGCTTCGCGATAAGGACGGTGCATTTCGGCATCTGCGGAAGAACTTTCAGTTCCTCTCCGATTCCCTCAGCAAGAACCGTCCCTCTCATAATACAATAAGGCACGTCTGCTCCCAGCTTCACGCCCCTCTCCATCAGCTCCTGCGTGGACAGCCCAAGGCGAAACATCCGGTTCATCCCGAAGAGAACTGCCGCCGCGTTGGAACTTCCTCCTGCCAGTCCCGCCGCCACAGGTATATGTTTATTCAGCGTTATCCTGATTCCGTCGCTGATCTGGAACTCATCTCTCAAAAGCTGCGCTGCCTTGTACGCGATATTGCCCTCGCCTGTAGGAAGGAATCCCAGATTCGTCTCAACCCTGATTCCTTCCTGATTCATCCGCCCAATCTTCACCTCATCATAAAGATAAATGGACTGCATCACCATACGCACATCATGATATCCGTTTTCTCTTCTTCCAAGTACATCCAGTCCCAGATTGATCTTTGCCAGCGCTTTCAGTTCAATCTGATTCATCCGTGTATCCTCCTGTATCTTGTATACATTATGCCTATAGTATACTCATATTCTCTTTAAAAATCAACAGTTTATCCCCAACTCTGACAGTTTCATTTTCCATCCCGTTTATCTCCATAATTCCCTCTGTGGTTGTCATATATTTCTTCGCAAGGCCCCACAGATCCTCCCCGCTCTGCACGATATGTCCCACGATTCCCGGCCGTCCGGCGAGACTCTCCTCATCCAGCGGACGGGTATGCACATCCGTTATCACAGCGGAGGGCACTCGCTTGCGCAGGAAGATATCAAAAGCCAGTACAGCCTTGATCTCCACTGCCTCACTTCCCGCCAGATTCACCGCGAGCTGCTCCACATGGGAAGCGAGACTGCTGACTGCATCCTCGTCAAGATCCGGATACTCGATCAGCCAGGAAAACGGGACAATCCCCTGCCAGCTTCCATACGGCTCCACATCATCTCCCCTCAGGTAGAGGAATCCTACGTGAAGGATACCTTCCACACGGACGCCTTCTTTCGTATGCTGCTCGCTCTCCACCTGGATGCTGCCCTGACTGTGGATGATCTGGAGCACATCGTCTTTGAGTTCCGGCAATGACAACCTCTCCGACATCTTACACCGGGACTGGTTCTGCATCAGCAGCTCCTCGTATAGAGCATCCTTCGTCTCCAGGATACACTCCTGCTCCAGCGAATACAGATCTCTCAGCACGCTGGTCTCCTCTTCCTCGTAGATATTCATCCGCAGTGCAAGGGTGCCCTCGATCCCGAGTACGCGCATCTCTCCGTCCTCGTCCAGCCGGATATCAACCAGAGTATCTTCCAGAGACGGACTGATGTGATAATACATTCCTTCTCTTACTCCGTCGCATGATATCCTCCCTTCAAATGGCACGCTCTGCTCAATCCAGTCCGCTTTTTCTTCCGCCGAGAGATACATACAGAATACGAGAAGTTCCCCGCGGATGAGGATTTCATCCTGGCCAAGCCTGATATCTGTCCTCCTGCTCCCCACATCTGTGACAAGGATCTGCCCGATGCTCTCTTTCGTGCCGGGCAGGGTGATCTCCTCCTTGATCCGGTATGTATCTTTCCGTGAAGCAGTGAGCATTAAAAGATTTAATTCCTGCATCTTCTTATAGACCGGGAAATCACTCTCCACATCAACAGTCAGTTCCTCATCCCGCAGCCGCTCCCGGCCGATTTCCAGCTCCGCCATGATTCTCAGGCTGACCTTCCTGGAATTTACAATCGAACCTGTAAACTCCGTTCTCATGTTCCGGACAAAGAACGTTTCATTTCCGTCACTCTCCGCATAAACCATCTCCTCAAAGGGGAGCTTGCCCTCCAAAACCGCAGGTCGTGAGTCCCCTGACGCGGTCATGTACAAAATGCGGAAATACACCTTTCCCGTGATCCGTACATAGTTCTCCACCGGACGGATCTCTTCCACTCTGATCTCCGCACTCCCCTGGATAATCCTGCGGACATCGTCCTTCTGCTCCGGTACATTGTAATCCTCATCCAGATAGAACTGGTCGAAGATACTCTTTTCTTCCTGCGTATAATGAACCGGTTTTTTTATCAGTTCCATTGCCCAATCCTCCTGTCACTCTCTCGATTCACACTCAATTCACAATCGGTCATACATCCATCCTTCTCTCAGCTATCCCTCAGTCAAACAGGACATCTTTCCCGACTGACTCAAGCTGTACCGCCACGTAGGGATATGTAGAGATCTCTCTGGTCTCCTCCCCCGGCTGCGGCCCGAGAAGGCTCGTATGGAAGCAGACCGCATGCTCCGTCTCATACAGGGCGTCCACCCGGACACTGTATCCCGTCTCAGGCTGCGTCCCATATCCTCTGGCAAGATACAGTTTTCCCTGATCCTCGTAGGTCAGATAAAACGCTCCCTCCTGTTCCTCTTCAATCATCACCTTAAGCTCTTCCGGTATATCCTCATTGTCCAATACGGTAAATTCAAGATCTCTTATCTTCTGTCCCTCTTCCTGCCGGGTGATACAGCCGGGCAGAAAACATACGGCCAGGCAGAGACACACGCAGAATAAAGAACGCCGCATCGCTATTCCCCGCAGCATATTTTCCCTATAAGCATATGAAGATTGGGGCGGGGATATGCAGGAGAGCAGCTATTTAGTGCACTAACATTTGCCACTGGATCACGTCTGGAAGCGGGCGGATGGTTTGGATAAACGTATTCTGTGAAAAGGGGACAGCCGTTCGATGTTCCGTTCCGGAATCCGGAAAATCTAACAGGCCGAAGAGATGTTTAAGTGCAAAGCGGCGCTCCGGTTAACTCGCTTCGCTCAGACAAGCCCTGCGCGCCGCTTAACAACATCTCTCCGCCCCTAAGATTTT
>JAHZHF010000138.1 GCA_019420405.1 Clostridiales bacterium | reverse complement strand
ATGCGCGGTGAAACATATCCTGTCCGGAACGGCGCAGACGGAGATTTCCTGTGAAGAAAACCACATTGTGTACACTGCTGATATCCCGGTTTCAGAGGGAGAGTGGAGCACTGCAGAGAAATACAGTATTTTATGTGATTCACGCAGATATTCCGACCCGGAGAGAGAAGCGTTGAAATTTATGGAGGATGCGGCAGGAAAGGGATCCGTATACTGGTACGGCAAACAGGAAGAATTTCTTGAGAGGTTCTGGGGAAACTGCGCCATTGAGATCGACGGGGATGAAGAGCTGAATCTTTCCCTGCATTTCGGGCAGTACGGTCTTCTTCAGTCCGCGGGGCTTGACGGTGTCAGCAATATCGGAGCCAAAGGATTGAGCGGGGAAGGGTATGAGGGCCACTACTTCTGGGATACCGAGATGTATATGCTGCCCTTCTTTATGCTGACTCAGCCGGAAGCTGCCCGGAAGCTGCTTGGATTCAGATACCAGATCTTGGATCAGGCGCGTGAGCATGCGCTCAGCATGGGACATCCCAAGGGAGCTCTCTTCCCATGGAGAACGATCAATGGAAAAGAATGTTCCTATTACTATCCGTCAGGGGGAGCCCAGTACCATATTATCGGTGATATTGCCTATGCGGTGATCCAGTACTATCTGATCACGGGAGACTGGGACTATATTCTCGAACAGGGCGCGGAAATTGTTATGGAGACAGCGCGGGTATGGTATGATCTGGGCAATTTCTACAAAGGAAAATTCTGCATCCATGATGTGACGGGACCGGATGAGTACACTTGCGTAGTAAACAACAATTACTATACTAATCTGACCGCAAAATACAATATGCTCTGGGCTGAGAAATTCTATGAAAAACTAAAGGAAAAGGGACAGCTTGAACAGCTACAGAGAAAAATCGGCATTACGGAGGAAGAGGCAGAAGGATTTAAAAAGGCGGCCGGAGCTATGTACCTTCCGTATGATGAAGAACTTGACATCAATCCTCAGGACGACAGTTTTCTCTCCAAAAAGATCTGGGATTTAAGTACCAGGAAAAATGAAGACGGCCCTCTGATGCAGAAGAATTTCCTCTATCATATATATCGCTACCAAGTATGCAAACAGGCGGATACTGTACTGGCGCACTTTCTGTTTGAAGATGAACAGGCGTTGTCAACGATTAAAAACTCATTTGACTATTATGAAAAAATAACAACTCATGATTCATCACTTTCACGCTGCATTTTCAGCATTATGGCGGCGAAAATCGGGGATAAGGAAAAGGCATATGAATACTTTGATTTTTCGTCAAAGACAGATATCAGCAATACGCAGAAAAACACAAAAGACGGAATACATACTGCGAGCATGGGTGGTACCTATATGGCGGTTGTTTATGGCTTCCTGGGGCTGAGAGTAAAGGAAAACGGCTATTTCTTCTGTCCGTGTCTTCCGGATAAATGGAACGGCATCCGATTGAATCTCTGCTTTAAGGGCAGCCGGATAGAAGTATTTACGGATAAAGAAAAATGCAGATTTACACTGAAAAAAGGTGATCCGGTCGACTTGTATGTATATGATGAAAAATACTGTCTGACAGATAAAATTGAGATGGAGATAAGGGAGTAATTATGAGAGACAAAAAATGCAGATGCGCAATATTTGACCTGGATGGCGTCCTGGTAGATACAGCAAAGTACCATTATCTTGCATGGAGAAGCCTTGCAAAGGAACTTGGATTTGATTTTACAGTTGAACAGAACGAAGCACTTAAAGGGGTCTCGAGAATGAGATCTCTTGAGCTCCTGCTGGGCTTTGGGGGGATGTCCGAATGTTTTACGGAAGAAGAAAAAGAAGAAATGGCGTCGAAAAAGAATCAAATTTATGTTGAGGAAATCAGCCGTCTGAAAAAAGAAGAGTTGTTTGACGGAGTGCCGGAATTTTTTGCAGAACTGAAGAAAAGGGGGATCAAGATCGCCCTCGGATCGGCCAGCAAAAACGCTCCTCTGATACTGGAGAGACTGGATATAAAGAAATATTTTGACGTGATCATAGACGGTACTCTCGTCTCAAAGGCGAAACCAGATCCGGAAGTATTCGAAAAAGCGGCGGACAAGCTGGGGATACCTTATGATGAATGTATCGTGTTCGAAGATTCAGCAGCCGGGATACAGGCTGCGAAAATGGCCGGGATGAAGGCAGTGGGGATAGGCAAAAAGGAGAATCTACCAATGGCGGACATGGTGATCGCTTCGGTGGACCAGTATATACCATGCCTGTGAGCCGGTATGCCCGGGGAAAAAAACGGGAGGAAACAACAGCCAGCCGGAGAGTATCATTATCCGGAGGCATATGGGTTCACGCCGTTTATGGTCGGATATATACATGAAGGAAGGAAAAATATGCCTGCTGTGCTGGTTGTCCCCGGCGGCGCGTACCGGCATGTAGCCCCATCAGAGAGCGACATCCCGGCAGAGGAATTTTACAATCTCGGTTATAATGTCTTTGTTTTGGTATACACAGTGAATTATCTGGATACTCCTTTGAAAATGCAGCCTTTAAACGACATATCCAGGGCGGTGAGGATCATGCGGAAACACTGCGGACAGTTCGGCGTTGACCCGGAGAAAATCGCGGTGTGCGGATTCTCCGCAGGAGGGCATCTGTGTGCGAGCCTGTGCGTGCACTGGAGGGATGTCCGGGATCCACTGGAAGACTACAGGGATACAGAGAACCGTCCGGACGCCGCACTTTTGTGCTATCCTGTGATCACATCAGGAAAATATGCCAACCGCAACTCGTTCTGCGCGCTACTCGGGGCAAAACCGGATGAAGAGGAGACGAAGAAAGATTCCTGAAAAGGGCGAAAGAGCCGGCGGCATATCCGTAAAAGGACTGCCGACGGCTCTTTTCCAGAGATTATTCTCCGGGATGCTCTCCGTCTTCCATCTTCATTTTCTTTATATATTCTTTTGGAGACATATGAGTGTACTTTTTGAACAGATGGCTGAAATACTGGGGGTTATTTCCACATCCGACCTGTTCTGCAATACTGTAAATTTTTTCGTTTCCGCTTTTGAGAAGCAGTTCTTTTGCCTTTTTAATCCTTAATTCGTTCAGATATGTAGAGAACCTTACACCGGTCTGCAGGACAAACTGCCTGCTGACATAGTCCACATTCATATAGAGGTGATTTTCCGCGATCCATTTCAAGGTCAGCTCTGGTGAACTGAGGTGTTCCTCCGTATAGTTGAGAACATCCTGAATAAAAGATTTATAGGGTTTGTTTTCACCCAGATTTGTTGTTCGTGCCCTTCTCAGCTTGCCGATGACAAATTCGCAGATCGTATTTAAATCATCCATTTTGCTGAGGGACATCAGGAATCCCATAATATCATTCATTGTATAAAAATTGCTCAGATGCAGAGCCTGCAGCAGGAGACTTCCCGAAATCGAACGGAGAAATTCAAGGCATGTGACGGAAAGAAGAAGTTTTCTGAGAGTGTCCGTGATGCGGTCGAGCTCTCCGGTTTCCGCCTTAAAGAGCCGGTCAGTAAGCGCGCTGATCTCCAGAGACAGAGAGTCATAATTGCGGATTACGAGATCCTGCGTACTGGAATAAAGGTGGATAGAAGCATAGCGGCGGACCTTGTTCCTGAGAGTATCCAGCATGTCCGCCATATTCAGGAAATGCTCACGTTTGTAAGACGACTGAGGTGAATTGTCCGCAAGCATGGAAATATGTTCAACAAGTATAGAATCAACCTCATCGAAATCATCCCGGCTGTCATCCGGGAAGAAAAACAGCAGTGTATTAGTTACATAAATAAAGGTATAGATGTACGGAATCTGCCTGGCCTGCGTAAGGCGCCTGATCTGCTCAAGACACCCGGGAAGACAGGATTCCTCAATGAAGAAAAGATAATACAGGTAATAGCCCGTATGATAGAAATCAACATATGTTTCGTAAGTATCGGCAGTCTTTGAGAGCGACTGATCTGAAGAGAGCATATGAAGGAGCATATCGTAGAAAAGTATCTCATTAAAGTGAAGTGAACCGGGATCCTGATACAGATTCCGCACTTCGACCTGGCGATAATGATCCTTTACTGCTTCCTTTACTGCGGAAATGATCTCATTCTCGTTGCAGGGCTTTAAAATATAGTGTTTAATTCCATAGCCCATTGCTTCTTTCGCATAAGAAAAATCATTGTAGCCGGAGAGAATGATGAACTGAATGTTATCGTGGTTTTGAGTGATTTTTTGGATAAGTTCAAGTCCGGAAAGCTTTGGCATCTGGATATCCGTCAATACGATATCCGGATATTTATCCAAGATGGCGTCATAAGCTTCCAGACCGTTTTTGCATACTGCCACAACCTCGATGTTCAGGCTTTTCCAGTCAATGAGTGTACTTATAGATTCACGTATCATTTTTTCATCGTCTGCTATTAATAATCTTAACATTTTTATTCCTCTATTCTGGATTGGATTCCGATAGCATATTTTCTGGCTTTTTTGTGCAGAATGGAATCGTAATACTCACACATGCATAATTGTTCCGGTTAAAAAAATTTATAGAATAGCTGTCTCCATAAATCAGCTTCAGACGGCTGCAGACATTGAGTATACCGATGCCGAATCCATGCGGACGGATTTTGCCGGTATTTAACTTCCGCAGAAAATCCTCCTCGAAGGATGAACCGGTATTGGCAGTAAGGACAGTCAGCTGTCCGCTTTCAACTGCGGCGTCAATGAGGATACTACAGATGTCGTCTCCGTATTCCAGGCCATATCGGACAGCATTCTCGATCAGAGGCTGGAGCGTAAATTTGGGAAGGTATGCGTCCAGGCAGTCATCGGAAACATTGATCTCACAGGACAGTTCCCCGTCAAACCGCAGTTTCTGAATATTAATATAGTATAGTACCAGCTCTAACTCCTGCCTCAAAGAAGAATCTTCGTTATTTTTGCTGAGTGTGATCCTGAGAAACTTCCCCAGTGATTCTGTCATTGTGGAGATCTGCGCATCATGCAGCATCTTTGCCCGCCAGTTAATAGTCTGGAGCGTGTTGTAAAGAAAATGTGGATTTATCTGCATTTCCAACGCTTTTAGCTGAGCCTCTTTTGCCTGGATTTTAGATTCATAGTTTTCGTGGATAAGTGTACGGATCCTGGCCGCCATGGAGTCAAACTGCTGGTGGATCAGTCCGATTTCATCTTGTCGGTCACTATAGGAGGGAACGGCGTCGGGGAGCTTCAGATTCCCGTTCCCGAAAGACTGGATCTTCTGTGTAAGTATGTGGAAATCTTCGGTCAGCGGTTTCATCATGAGCTTCATCATCAGAATACTGATCAGGACGCTGATCACGATAATGACAAAAAAAAGACTCTGGATTACCCTTGTATTCCTATATAGGCCGTCATAGGATGCAAGACAGTAGTAGTCCCATTCTGTGGCATTGATCCTGCCTTTGATGACCAGATACCGGAGCCCGTTGACATCACTGAACGCGTATGAGTTATCTGAGATCGAAGGCAGATCCTCTCTGTTCAGCCCTGTCAGCGAATCGGACAGGTACAGGTTTTTTTCTCCGGAGTACAAAGCATAGCAGACCGGAAAAACCGAATTTGCATAGGATATATTTTTGTGAAGTCCGGCCATGTCTATATTGACAATGAGGGTACCAAGCGGCTCCAACGAAAGATTTTTCGTCTTTTTGATCTCCCTTACAAGAAAGACCCCATATGATCTGCTGAAATCTGTAACCCAGAGCAGATGTCCGTCAGCCTCTTCCGCCTGGAGGATCAGTTCGCGTTGTATCTCAGATGGGATCACCCGGGAGGTGGATGAAGAGGCCATGGCAGTGAATTCTTTGTTGACAATCTGTATGTAATTTACATGGTTAGCTTTGTACCTCTGGAAATAGGAGTTCACGGAAGTGTAGAGCAAAGAGTGCGCGTTCTGGAGCACCGCGTTTTCTGAAGTGTCCATACATTGACTTAACGCGTCCTGGATGTTTTCATCTTCCAGGATAGAATCTCCCATTTCTTCTACTGCAGACAGGTTTTTGGAGATATCCTCTGAAGCAAATGACAGCATTCTGCTGGAGGTTTGGTAAAGCTGTCCGTTGTTTGCATGGATGATGACCAGATATCCTGCGTAAAGCAGCAGTGAGGATGCCAGAATGGTGGCAATCAGGATTAACAGTATTTTCTGGGATAAAGGTACATTTTGGAATCTTTCCGTTAATGCATGTCTCATAGCAACACCTCTGTATTATTCTTATAAATGTAACAGATTTTACGGAAAAAATCTATTTTTTTACCGAAAAACAAGTTTTTGCTGAAGCAAAAGCAGGAAAAGTGTTTTAAAAATAGGTTTTCTGGCTTTTCAAGAAATAATAAGAAAGGTATACTGAAAGAGACTGAAGAGAAGAAAAGAGGAAAATGGAGATAAAAAGGGTGTTAAGAAAAAAAAGAAATAGATTTACGGCGCTGTCCATAGCAGTAATTATTTTGATAGGTTCTTTGACAGGATGTACTGTAAGCTCGGGGGAAGAGAATGACGGAAGCCCGGTAAGGATCAGCATGATCTGGTGGGGGAACGATGTGAGAAATTCCAGGACGCAGAGAGTCCTGGAATTGTACCATAAGCAAAATGAAAATGTAATAATAGAGGGGAAAAGCTATCCGTCCACAGATTACTGGAAAAAAATGGAATTCCATGCGGCAGGAAAAACAATGCCGGATCTTGTCCAGATGGAATACAGTAAGCTGAACTCATATGTAGAAAAGGGAATTCTGCTTGACCTTACTCCGTATATAGAAAGCGGAGAACTGGATGTTGGGAATATTCCGGAAGAGGTATTGAACACTGGAAAGTCAGAAGGCGGAATCTACGGAATACCGGCAGGGTTGAACGCATATTGTCTCTTTTACAATAAAACCGTGACTGATGAATGTGGAATTGTGATCAGAGATAATATGACCTTTGATGAGTTCGTGGAGGTGGCGAAAGAAATCACAGAAAAGACAGGATACAGAGCGAATCTTTGTCCCATTGACGGGTATACGTTTATAAATCAATGGTCAAGGGCCGAGGGGATCGCAGTGACAGGGGCCGATGTCCCTGTTGAAAGCGCGGAAGAATATATTCCTTTTTTTCAGATCCTGGAGCAGGGGATCAAAGACGGGTGGCACATAAGACCCGACTATGGGGATATGACAGCTGTAGAAACTGATCCCCTGGTGTATGGTTCAATCCCCCGTACTATGGCCTGGTGTACAGTCCATGGCGGATCAAATCTGCTCTCGGCTTTTCAAGCAGCGGCACCTAACGGAGTTGAGATTGGAATTACAACCATTCCCACGGACAGCCCGGAAAAATCGAATTACGTCAATCCGGCCATGTTTTTCAGTGTGAGCGCGGATACAGAGTATCCGGAAGAAGCGGTGGCAGTGCTTGACTATCTGATCAACTCTGAGGAAGCGAACAACATTCTTCTCGGTGAGCGGGGAGTGCCTGTATCCACGGCAGTTGCTGAAAGGATCGCTGACAAACTGCCAAGAGCTGAAAGAGCGTCGATGGATTTTTTAAATCAGGTAATTATTCCCTGTTCAAGCCCGATTGATCCGCCTGCACCAGAGGGGGCTATCGAGCTGGCAAGTACTCTGGAGGAAATACTGGAAGCAGTATCCACGGGGGATTGTACAGCAGAGGAAGCAGCGGAAATATATTATCAGGAAGAAGTGCGTCTTTGGGGCAAACGAACGGATGAAAGATGAATGTTGGGAAATAAGGTCGTGAAAGGAGCGAGATAGAGGGACGGTAGAGGAAAGCAGAGTAAAGCAGAGAAAAGCACGAGAAAAAGGTATGGACAAATGCGGAGCAGAAA
>JAHZHF010000137.1 GCA_019420405.1 Clostridiales bacterium | reverse complement strand
ATTCTGTAACAGTTCAGCCCGCGCCATTCGTAAAACCGCACTTCGTGATTATTGCTGCTGCCGCCGCTGTTTTACTCATAGACGGACAGCCCTATGGCTGAACTGTTACTATGTTCTTTTTTCACTCCGGCTTTTCGTCTTGCAATTCCACATCAGGTATAATACAATATTAATAGTTGACTTTTCTATTGAAAAGCTATATGACGAAACAATATAGTTTCTTGATTCGGGGCGCAGAAAGCAGAGGATGCTGTTTTTTGCTGCCTGATTTTACACGCAGGGGAGAAAAATGTATGAGTGAAAGCTATAAACCACGTTCACTTGTGGAAATTATGAACGATGTGCTGAGCACGGTCCGGGACTACTACGATTCGGAGTACGCCTATTACATTGAGAAAGAACAGGGCGACATTGAGACGATCTACGAGTGGTGTGCGGAAAATATCGAATGGCAGCGGGATAAGTTAAAGCTGCTTTCTGAGGATCAGCAGCCGAAATGGATGAAAGAGGAGATTACGGATACGACGTCTGACAGTTACAGCGTGTTCAGGCAGATCAGTGAGGATACGACGGCGATCCTGGCTGCTGTCGGAGTGCACCGGGGAGGATGTACTCTTGACCTGATGCATGCGCTCCTGCCGTATATTCCACAGGCGATTTCTCTGCACAAGCTGCAGAAACAGCAGGAGTATCTCAGCTATCATGATGATCTGACAGGACTTTTAAACAGGAACAGTCTGGTGAATTATCTGGATCATGTGGACGGGGAGAGCCTGAAATCGCTTGGCGCGCTCTCCGTGGATATCAACGGGCTTAAGAATTTCAATAAAGAGTTCGGACGTGAATACGGAGACGAAGTTGTGATCCGCGTGGGGGAGGTGCTGGAGGAGTATTTCCGCGGCGGCGACGTTTATCGGCTGACAGGAGATGAATATCTTGTCCTGGCAGAGGACCGTACCTATGAGGATTTTACAAAGCAGATTTACGCGGCGCATACGAAGCTGGATAATATCAGTCTCGGCCTGGTATCTGTCGGATATGCCTGGGAGAAGGTAGATATCGACGTGGACAAGCTTGTGAACAGCGCGGAAGTCATGATGCGGGAAGAGAAGAAGAAATATTATAAAAATCTCAAGAAGGGGCATCATGAACCGATTATCAAACAGGATCTTCTGGAAGATCTGGAGCACGGCAATTTCATTGTCTGTCTCGTTCCCAAAATGGACGTACAGTCTGAGGAGATCGCCGGAGCGGAAGCCGTGGTGCGCTACCATCATAAAGATCTGGGGATCGTAAATCCGGGCAGATATATCAATCTGCTGGAGGAGACAAAACTTTCCCATTATCTGGATCTCTATGTGTTCGAAGAAGTGTGCAAAACACTGCACCGCTGGGAGATCGAGAACCTTCCGATGATTCCGGTCTCCGTGAACTTTGCGGGCGCGACGCTGCGCCAGGAGAGCGTTGCGGACAAGATGATGCGCCTGATTGAGAAGTATCATGTGCGCTGCGAGTATCTGGAGGTGGAAGTGTCTGAATCAGGCAATGATATGAATCAGGAGATGCTGGCTGAGACGAGCAGTAAGATCAGAAAAGGAAATGTAAGGGTGATCCTGGATCATTTCGGTGCGAAAGATTCCAGTTTCTCGATTCTTTCGCTTATGGAATTTGACGGGCTCAAGCTGGATAAGAGTCTGATTACCAATATTGTCGGGAACAGCAGGAGCCGGATCGTGGCGCAGGCAGTGATCGATATCTGCCGGCAGCTCGGCGCGTCAGTCCAGGCGGCCGGCGTAGAGACGCAGGATCAGCTCAATGTCCTGCAGGAACTGGGGTGCGACTACGCGCAGGGCACCCTGTTTAACAAGCCGATTAAGATAGAGACTTTCGAAGTGCGCTATCTGAGGAAATAGAGATGGTCAGAGCATGGGTTGCGGACGTATCGCCGCTTGAAAGTCCGGAATGTTACAGGAAATATTATGAACAGCTTCCTGATTTCCGGAAAGCAAAGGCGGACGCCCTGAAATCGGATCTTATGAAAGCGCAGAGTGCCGGCGTATGGATTCTCTGGGAAAAGATCCGTGAAAAATACGGACTCCCCGGAAATGCAGTGTTTAACCTGTCCCATTCCGGGACGTACGTGATGTGCGCAGCCGAGATGGATGAGCTGGCGGCCAGGGTGGGATGCGATCTGGAGAAAATCGGGCCGTTTAAGGAGAAGGTTGCCGGGAGGTTCTTCTGTCCGGAGGAGTATGAAGTGATCATGCAGGAACGGACGGAGGAGGAGAAGGCGGAGCAGTTTTACAGATTCTGGGTGCTCAAGGAGAGTTTCATGAAAGCTACGGGAATGGGGATGGCCCTCCCGATCAATTCCTTCTGCATCCGTCTGGACAATCCCCCACTGCTTGTCCGCAGACCGCAGGAATTTGCGGAACCTTACTATTACATGGAATACAGAGATAAGGCAATCCCCTGCCGGATGGCAGTGTGTTCTACGGACTGCGAGATCGACGCGGGATTGAGCATGGAGTTTAAATTATGAGAAGAGTAAGCGTCAGTGAGAGAATGAAAAAGATGTTCGTACTCGGCATCATTATCGGAGCCGCTGCGGGAATCCTGTTTACCGTACTGATTGCAAATGGGATCATATCAAGGAAAGAAGAAATATATGCGGCCAAGGTGGCAGAGCTGACAGAGGAAAACGATACCCTTCAGCAGCAGGCAGCGAAAAACCAGGCGGTGAATAATAATACAGAGATTATGGCAGGAAATGAGGAGGGGTGGTCGCTCGCTCTTGTAAATGAGTCCCATCCCATGGCGGATACATCTTATGCCCCGGCAGAAATGACGGAGATTGAGAGTGAGAGATCTGTTGACTCAAGGATCGCAGAGAATCTGGAACAGATGCTTTCAGACGGGGCGGCCCAGGGACTTAGCATGTATGTGGCGTCCGCCTACCGCTCCTATGAACAGCAGAGAGATGTCTTTGACGCGACGATGAGGGATTGGATAAACCAGGGATATTCTCCACTCTCTGCTTATGATGAGACGAAGAAGTCTGTCGCCGTACCGGGGACAAGCGAGCATGCCACAGGACTGGCAGTGGATATTATTTCATCAGAATATGAGGAACTCGACGACAGACAGGGGGATACAGACGAGCAGAAATGGCTGATGGAGCACTGCTGGGAATATGGATTTATCCTTCGATACCCGTCGGAAAAGTCGGATGTGACAGGGATTATATATGAGCCGTGGCACTACCGTTATGTGGGAAAAGATGTGGCAAAAGAGATTACCGAGCAGGGCATTACACTGGAAGAATATTTGGGAGAGTAACAGAGAGAGGGTATAAATATACATAAGGAGGAGAAAAATGGAAGATTTAACATTTGGGGAACAGGTCAAGATCATCCTTGGGAGAAAAGGAATGACGATCAAGCAGCTTGCGGAGCTGATTGAGGAGAAGACGGGAAAGAAGATGTCACGTCAGAATCTGACGCAGAGGCTCGGAAGAGATAATTTTCAGGAACAGGATATGAGAATGATTGCTGCAATTCTCGAGTGCCCGTTCCGCCTGAGCATTATGTCAGCGGACGTGCAGGCTCAGCCGCGCAGTACGGCGTCTCTGGAGAAGGCGGCAGCAGCCCGGACAGAAGCTGTGGAGCGGATGAGCGAACAGGAACGTGCGGATCTGGCGAGAAGAGTGGAGAGCACCATACTTGAGGTGGAAGAAGAACCGGTATTGGAAGAATCTGTAATGGAAAGCCCTGTACAGGAAGAAACTGTGCCGGAAGAACCTGCACAGGAAGAGACTGTTATGGAATACGGGTCTGCAGATGAAGCATATGAGGCGGGAACAGCGGCCGGGGAGACGGCGGAAGATGCAGATGAAACGGCAGCGCCGGAGTATGGAACTGCGGCGGAGATGCAGGAAGAATCCGACGAGAGAGATGTGACGATCGGCGAGCTCTACGATATGCATGAAACGCTGGAGAAGCTGGAAGAGAACGTAAGAGCCGGAGAGCCGGTGGAGGAGATAAAAAAAGAGCTTGAAAAACCGAAACGGGAGGGCTTTTTCTCAGGCGTTTTCATGCGTAGAAGGCGTTCTGAGGAGAAAAAGCACGGGCGCGCACAGGAGGAAGAGCACACGCAGGATAAAGCAGTGGAGCAAGCTTCCCATGTCAGTGCGGACGAGAACTCCTACAGCGGCGGCCAGGAGGGCTCTTATTACAGTAACCCCGGGCAGGAGGAAACAGGAGTACGCGAGGATGTGCGGAAAGACAGCATGAGCGGCGAGGCTTACAGCGAGTCTGAGAATTCATTTTTCGATGAGTATGCAGGGGAGTCTCAAGAGGCTGCATATGCTGATCCGGGGAATATGGCCGGAACTGCTGCGGAGGAGATCGCGTACGGAGAGAGCAGCTCAGCGGAACCGGAAGAGTCTGCGGATGAGAGCGCCGGTTTTGAACAGGAGAGTATGGCAGAAGAGGCGGAACCGGATGGGCCTGTCGGTGAAATAAATCCGTATACAGGGCGAGAATATCAGTCAAACAGCGTCAGGATGCATCCGACACGGATCGGATATGTGCAGGTATATGACCGGACGATCCATAAGTGGACTGATATGACAGAGTGGGCTTTCCTCGGTCTGCAGGAGCGGAAGAAAGCGCTGCTTGGAAAGGCGTACGAACCGCCGGTGTATCTCGACTGATTTGGCTGAACAGGGAGTGACAGGATGGAGTGGAAAAAGCTGCTGTCCCAGAAGCGGGAGCGGGAGAGTGCAAACCGCCAGAAGGCGGCGGATTTGAGAAGCGAGTTTGAGAAGGATTATCACAGGATCATCGGAAGCGCGTCTTTCCGGAGGCTTCAGGATAAGACGCAGGTGTTTCCGCTTGATAAGAGCGACTTTATCCGAACCCGCCTGACACATTCTCTGGAGGTGGCTTCTCTCGGAAAGTCATTGGGACAGAATATCGGTGAAAATATTCTGAAATACAGGAGGAATTCCGGATTCACACCGAGGATGAAGGAAGATATCTCGCATATTCTGGAGTGTGCGGGGCTGATACATGATATCGGGAATCCGCCGTTCGGGCATTTCGGGGAGATTGCCATCCGGGAATGGTTCGGACGCAATCTGCCGGAGATGACGTTTAAAGGAGAGCGGGTGGAGGAGCTGCTGAGCGAACAGATGAAGCAGGATCTCTATCACTTTGAGGGCAACGCCCAGGCGCTCAGGCTTGTAACCAGGCTCCACTATCTCGTTGATGAGCATGGGATGAACCTGACCTACGCCCTGCTTAACACGATCATTAAATATCCGGTTTCCTCTACGGAGATCAATGAGAAGAGTGCGAATATTAAGGACAAAAAGCTGGGGTATTACCTGGCTGATGAGCAGATCTTCCGGGATGTGACAGAGACGACGGGAACCGGAAACAACAGGCATCCTCTGACATATATTCTTGAGGCTGCGGACGATCTGGCCTATAAGACCGCGGATATCGAAGATGCGTTTGTAAAGGGGTTTCTCTCTTATTTTATGCTGGAGAAGGAACTGGCGCCGCTGGAAGAAGAGATGCAGAAGATGGCCGGAGGCTCCGGGGAGATCAGGTTCCGTCCGTTGTATAAACTGCGTCAGCTCTACCGCCGGGGCACGGAGAAGGGAGTCAGCGATCCGGAGTCCTATGCGGTAAAGAACTGGATCGTGAGCGCCCAGGGATTTCTCATGAACTGCGCCACATTCGGATTTACATCGAATTATGACCAGATTATGGCGGGAACATTTGAACAGGATCTGTTCTGCGGGACATTTGGCGAGAGACTGATGGATTTGCTGGGAGATATGGCCTTCCGGTATGTCTTTTCTTCTATGGCGATCTATAAGATGGAAGTGGCAGAATCGACGATTCTGGATTACCTTATGGACCGGCTGGTTCACGCTGTGCTGTATTATGATACGGATGTGGATCAGGATACGATTGATACGCGTGTAGTATCCTTTATTTCGGATAATTATAAGAATGCCTATAAACTGCAGGCAGAGGGAAAGAGTGAGGCGGAGAGGCTGTATCTGAGACTGCTTCTTGTAACAGATTATGTATGCGGCATGACGGACAGTTATGCCAAGAGACTCTATCAGGAAATGAATGGTATGTTATAGAGAAAACAGCGGGCAGCGGTCTTAAGTTCCGCTGCCCGTCAGTCTTGATGTCAGGAACGGTTTCCGGGGACGCGCGACAGTGCGGGGCCGATACAGCGGCACCAGTGTCCGAAGTCATTGCTTGTGCTGCGTTCCTCTTCACTTAAGTCAAGCGCAGCGGCGTGAACCCGGGTGAAACGGGGAAAACCGAAGAGGTCAGCCGCCCTGGCTTCCCGGGAGTCATAGATGCCGGGAACGCCGAGCCACATCCGTCCATCTTCCTCCGCCAGGATCAGGTGGCCGTAGCAGCGGTAGCCGTGCAGGAGAAAGCTGTTACTGGCAAGGGGCCAGAATCTGCGGGGAAGACGGGAGATGTCCTCGCGGCTGATTTTCTCTACGGAAGGCGGAGAGATTTCCTGAGTGGTATCGGTTCTGGTGGCTGTTTCTGTTTCCTGAACGGTGTCAGTTCCGCCGGCTGCTTCTGTTTCCTGAGCAGTATCAGTTTTTGTCTTTGCAGCATTTTTCTCGGCGGCCTGTACCTCTCCGGCAGAATATAAATCTGTGCTGTCCGGGACTGATTCCGCAGGTTCATCCGCCTCGTTTCGGGAGGAAGCAGGGGGGACGAGAAGGCTGATATCAACATCAAAAAAGTATTCGGACGCCATCCAGAATCGGGATGTGCGGTCAGAGGGGAGACGGATGATAAAACCATCTATCCTGGTCAGCGGGCGGCCCTCCGGGAAGCGGCATTCAGGGACAGAAATACGGGCAGAGATGCTTTTGCGCAAGCAGGTCAGGGAAGCCGCAGGAAGCCCGCACAAATGCCTGTTATCGTCAGAGCGGAAAAACGCGTACAGTTCTGCGTTTACACCATTTGGCAGAGGGATTCCCCTGGCATTGATCTGGAGGATACAAGAGCGGTAGTGGCGGGAAATCCGGATAAAACCGACGTTTCTCGTGCGCTTATTGTTTTCGTATTCATATAGATAAAATGTGCCTGGATTCATGGAATGCAATTCCTTCTGATCTTGTCTCTTTTCATTTCAGTCTATTCCGGGGAAGGGAGAAAAAGAACAGAGGGAGAAAGGAAAGTTATGGCAGAGAAAGAAATGGAAGCGTATGCAGACAGGAGAAAAACGGATGAAAAGTATATGCGGGAGGCGTTAAAGCAGGCGAAGAAGGCATATGACTTAAATGAAACTCCGATCGGATGCGTGATTGTCCATGACGGGAAAATCATCGGCAGAGGATATAACCGAAGAAATACGGATAAAAATCCTCTGGCTCACGCGGAGATTGCCGCGATCAAAAAAGCGAGCAAAAAGATGGGGGACTGGAGACTGGAAGAATGCACCCTTTATGTGACGCTTGAGCCCTGCCAGATGTGCGCCGGGGCGATCGTGCAGGCACGGGTTGAGCGAGTGGTGGTCGGGTGTATGAATCCAAAGGCAGGATGTGCGGGGTCGATACTCAATCTGCTTGAGATGGCTGAGTTTAATCATCAGGTTCAGCTTGAGACGGGCGTGCTGGGTGAGGAGTGCAGTGCGCTGATGAAGATGTTTTTTAAAGAGCTGCGCGAGAAGCAGAAGATGAGAAAGAAGGCCAATGTATGAAAAAAGCAGCGTTTCCTTAACTTAAGGCTAGACGCTGCTTGAATTTTCTTTTTTCGTGCATTGCGCTTCGAACTTGACCAACAGGCGTTACCCCGGCAGTTTACTCAGCCCAGGCACCCTTACGGCACCCGGAAGGTCCTGCTTAGTGCTGCTCCGTTCCCGACCTGACACGGTTCACAGATTCCCGTCGCG
>JAHZHF010000136.1 GCA_019420405.1 Clostridiales bacterium | reverse complement strand
TGCCCTGCGCGCCGCTTTGCCCTTAAACAACTCTTCGGATTCTTAGATCCTTCCCGGATTCCGGAACGAAGCATGTAACGCCTGTTCCCTTCATCAGAATACGATTTTCAAAACATCCCGCCCCGCTTTCCGGCCGTATTTAACAGAAAGTGTTATTGAACTAAATAGCTGAACTACTACAGAATTCTTTTATTTTTTCATATATGCTCTCTGCATCCAGCCCATATTTTTTAATCAGCTCCAGAGCCGGTCCCGACTCACCGAATGTATCGTTGATGCCGATCTTCATTACTTTTGTGGGTGCTTTTTCTGAGAGGACGTCGCACACCGCGCTGCCGAGTCCTCCGATTACGGAATGTTCCTCTACTGTAACGACTTTTCCCGTCTCTCTTGCTGCCGATACAACAAGCTCCTCATCCAGCGGTTTGATCGTGTGGATGTTGATCACTTTAGCGTCGATCCCGTCAGCCGCAAGTTTCTCAGCTGCTTCAAGACAGTTGTTCACCGGAAGTCCGCTGGCGATGATCGTCACGTCTTTCCCTTCACGGAGCACAACGCCTTTGCCAAGCTCAAATTTATAATCCGGCCTGTCATTGATCACCGGAACAGCCAGACGGCCAAACCTTAAATACACAGGGCCTTCATGCTCATAAGCCGCACGCACGGCTGCACGCGCCTCCACGTCATCCGACGGATTGATCACGACCATTCCGGGGATGGAACGCATCAGGGCGATATCTTCATTACACTGGTGAGTCGCTCCGTCCTCACCGACGGAGATTCCTGCATGGGTTGCTCCGATCTTCACATTCAGATGCGGATATCCGATGGAGTTTCTCACCTGTTCGTAGGCTCTTCCAGCCGCAAACATAGCGAAGGAACTTGCAAACGGAACCATGCCGGATGCTGCCAGACCCGCTGCCACGCCCATCATATTGGACTCGGCGATTCCACAGTCGATGAAGCGGTCAGGATATGCTTTCTTGAACATGCCTGTCTTTGTTGCAGCGGCGAGGTCGGCGTCAAGTACGACAATCTCCTCATGCTCTGCTCCCAGCTCTACCAGACTCTGTCCGTAGCTGTCTCTTGTTGCAATCTTCTTTACATCTGACATAACGCTTCACCTACCTTTTCCAGATCCTCCATAGCGATCTTATACTGTTCGTCGTTGGGCGCCTTTCCGTGCCAGTCAACCGAATTCTCCATAAAGGAAACATCCTTTCCTTTCAGAGTCTTCGCGATGATCGCTGTAGGCTGTCCTTTCACAGATCTTGCTTCCTTAAACGCTGCTTCTATCTGGTCGAAATCATTTCCGTCGATATTGATTACATGGAAATTGAATGCTTCAAACTTCTTGTCAATCGGGTACGGCGAATTTACTTCCCCGACTGCACCGTCGATCTGAAGATTGTTGTTATCCACAATCACAACCAGGTTGTCAAGTTTTTTGTGAGCCGCCAGCATGGACGCCTCCCACACCTGCCCTTCCTCGATCTCACCGTCTCCGAGCAGAGTATAGACTCTGTAATCCGCGCCTTTCATCTTAGCCGCAATCGCCATTCCCACTGCCGCTGAAATTCCCTGGCCGAGAGAACCTGATGACATATCAACTCCCGGAATATGCTTCATATCCGGATGTCCCTGCAGATATGATCCGGTATGACGGAGGGTAACAAGATCCTCCTTCGGGAAATATCCGCGCTCTGCGAGAGTAGAATAAAGTCCCGGCGCCGTATGCCCTTTGGAGAGCACGAAGCGGTCCCGGTTCTCCTTCTTCGGATCTGCCGGATCAATATTCATCTCCTCAAAATACAGATATGTGAAAATCTCCGTCGCAGACAGAGATCCGCCGGGATGTCCGGCCTTTGCGCTGTGAACTGCTGTCACAATGCCTTTACGGATCTCATTTGCAGTTTTCATCAGCTTTAACTTGTCCATAAATTTCTCCTTTACTCTCCAAACACAGCCCTGTAGTCATCCTGGAATTTTCTGATTCCCGCATCAGTCAGCGGATGATGTGTCATCTGCTCGATCACTTTGTACGGCACAGTCGCGATATCCGCTCCGGCCAGCGCGCAGTCCGTGATGTGCATCGGGTTGCGCACGCTCGCCGCGATGATCTCAGTCTCTATTCCGGCGATTTCAAAAATCTCAGCAATCTCACGGATCAGATCCACGCCTCTCACTGAGATATCATCCAGTCTTCCCAAAAACGGGGAAACATATGTTGCTCCGGCCCTCGCCGCAAGAAGCGCCTGGTTTGCCGTAAAGATCAGAGTCACATTCGTCTTGATCCCCTCAGCTGCAAGCACTTTCACTGCTTTGAGCCCCTCTACGGTCATAGGAATTTTAACTACCATATTCGGATGGATCTTGGCGATCTCACGCCCTTCTCTGATCATTCCCTCCGCGTCTGTTGTAGTTGCTTTGACTTCTCCGCTGATCGGTCCGTCCACGATGGAAGCGATCTCCGCGATCACCTCTTCAAACACGCGGCCTTCCTTTGCAATCAGAGACGGGTTCGTCGTCACTCCGCAGATTACGCCCATATCATTGGCTTTTCTGATATCGTCTACATTTGCTGTGTCAATAAAAAATCTCATCTTAGTACTACCTCCTTGAAACGGAATTTTCATCAAAAAACTGCCTTATGTCCTGATTATATCCGTCTCAAACAGCCTGGTCAACTCCTCTAAAAATTATTAATAAAAGATTCGAGCCAATAAAAGCGTTTATTATCCGTTTTTTATTAATATTAATTAATATTTAACAATCGTTTCTTTCAATTTTTCCTTTAAATTAGCGGATTTATTTTATACCAGAGAAAAATTTAAGATTTCTTATTAGTAATATTATTGTCAGTTTTTATTAATTTTTTCTTGTGTGTCCCATGCAGTTTATCCGTCCTTGGATATGACGTCGTTCCTCTCACCACAACCTTGGGCTCATACTCCACGTGATAGATGCTCACGGGCTCGATCTCCGTGTATTTCTTCGTGCGGGAACCGATCTTTTTCATGATAATGTCACATGCATCCATGCCCTTATAGATAACGAAATGCTCGATTGTTGTGAGGGAAACCTTTTTTACCTTGGCGAAGAGCGTGTTGTCACACCCCATCACGGACATATCTCCCGGAACTTTATATTTTTCATCGTACAGCGCATCCATAATCCCGAATGCAATCATGTCATTGAGTCCCACAATCGCTGTCAGATCCTGCCGCTCTCTCAACAGCTCTTTGGTCAGATCGTACCCGATCCGGTATTCCGAATCAATTCCCGGCACATCCCGGTCGATCTGCTCGTCTGCTGCCTTGATCACCACATGGTCCCCAAGCCCCGCATTTTTAAATTCTTTTAGGAAGCCCTCCACTCTCTTGGAACGCTGCTTCTGTCTCACGGTAAGCGGCGGCGCGATATACGCCACATCCCTGTGTCCCAGTTCCAGCAGATGCCTGGCCATCATACGCCCGAGTTTGGAGTTGTCCAGATCCACTGCGTCCACATTCAGCCTTTCATTCTGATTGTTGACGACTACCACCGGGATTTTCTCCGACAGTTTTTCCACCTGTTCCATGAAGCACTGGCTGGGATTGCACATATAGATGATTCCGTGCGGGTTCATGGAAGGAATCATTTTCAAATAACGCTCTTCCAGATTCAGATCTCTCTGTGTATTGCATACAAAGATTCCGAACCCCTGTTCCGCCGCCCGGGACTCAATCCCCTGAAGCAGCATCACGTAATACGGATTCGTCAGATTCGGGCTGATGATCACGAGCAGTTTCTCCCGCCGTTCTTCCCGTCTCTCCTTCCGCCTGGGAAGCACGTACCCCAGCTCCTCAGCCGCTTCCTCGACTTTGCGGATCACATCTTTAGAAAATGAGACATTATATTTTTTATTCAGTACCATAGATACCGTGGCCTGAGATACTCCGGCGAGCTTCGCCACGTCCGATGATGTCACTTTTTTTCCAGCCATGGCAGACACCTCACAGTTCCGTTCTTCCCTCCAGGGCGCGCAGCAGAGTTACTTCATCAATATACTCCAGGTCGCCTCCCACGGGCACTCCGCTCGCAATCCTGCTCACCTTGATTCCAACCGGCTTGATCAGCTTGCTGATATACATGGCCGTTGTCTCGCCCTCCAGGCTGGAGTTCGTAGCGATGATTACCTCATCCACATCACCCTGAAGCCGTTCCATCAGCTCTTTGAGCCGGATATCCCCCGGCCCGATCCCAAGCATCGGTGAGATTGCGCCGTGAAGCACATGATACACTCCGCTATATTTTCCTGTCTTTTCATATGCTGCCAGATCGCGCGGAGTCTCCACCACCATGATCGTCTTCTTATCCCGGTCCGGGTTGCTGCAGATCGGGCAGATCTCCCGGTCCGTCAAAGTGCAGCACTCCTTACAGTATCTCACGTTCTTCCGTGCATCCACAATCGACTGTGCCAGAGCTTCCACCTGGTCCAGGGGCATATTGATCACGTGAAATGCAAGACGCTGAGCCGACTTGCTCCCGATACCCGGAAGTCTGGAAAATTCTTCGATCAGGCGGCTGATCTGATTACTGTAATATTCCATTTAAAACATCCCCGGTATTCCGCCGCCAAGACCGCCTGTCAGCTTGGACATGGCAGCGCCTGTCTCTTCTTCAACCTTTCTGAGCGCCTCGTTCGTCGCCGCAACGATCAGGTCCTCCAGCATCTCGATATCATCGGGGTCTACAACTTCCTCTGAAAGTTTTACCTTCAGAACTTCTCTCTTACCGGAAACAGTTACTTCAACCGCCCCGCCGCCTGCTGCCGCTGTGAACTCCTTCGTCTCCAGCTCTTTCTGCTGCTCCTCCATCTGACGCTGCATCTTCTGCGCCTGCTTCATCAGATTTGCCATATTTCCCGGCATTCCTCCGCCCGGGAATCCGCCTCTTTTCGCCATTTCTTAATCCTCCACTGTTATCTCCATATTGATCTTCTGTTCTATATCAACAAATGTATCTTCAAAATGTCTGCCTTCCTCTACATACCGCACTTCCACTTCTACTTTTTTCCCGATCTTATTCTCAATCAGTGTCTCAAGCTCCTGCACGTGGTCTTCTCTTCCGACCACACTCGCCGCCAGACTGTCGGGAAGTACGATGAGCAGCCTGTTGTCTCCGCCAAGACTCAGTCTCGCCTTCTTAAGATAGCCTCTGACCATGCCGGACGCTTCATCCGCAATAGACCGGAAGTTCTTCACCACTTCCTGCACGTCCTCCGGAATCGCATTCGGAAGCTCCGGCCGTTTCGCCCCGGCACCTCCGGAACCGCCACCGTACATGCCGTCCGGATAACCTCCGCCAAAGCCGCCTGCACCGTCAGGCATACTTCCGTCGCCGTTCACATATACGACCCGCTCTGCGCCTCCGGCAGCCATCCCTTTCTCTACCTTCTCCTCCACCGCGCGAATCCGGTCCAGAAGAGAGTCCTTCTCCGTCTCCATGGCCGGCGTGCACAGCTTGATCAGGGCCACTTCCAGCATAACCCTCTTCTGCGTGGCATACTTAAGCTGCCCGGAAAGCTCCGAGAAAATACGGATATACCGGAAGAGCATATCCGGCTCGATCATCTGAGCCTCTTCTTTCAGCTGCATCATGTTTTCTGTCGATACATCCAGAACATCCTCTATATTATCAGAAGTTTTTACCAGAAGCAAGTTCCTCAGATACCAGGTAAAATCGGCCGCAAGCTGGGTCAGTTCCCTTCCCTGCATCACCAGTTCCTCAACGACATCCAGTACCCCGGCCACATCCCGGTCGATCACCAGACGCAGAAGCCGGCTGAACACATCCGTGTCCACAGCTCCCAGAACCTCCAGCACGTTGTCATAGGTGAGTTTCTGTCCCAGATAAAACGCGATGCACTGATCCAGGAGACTTAATGCGTCTCTCATAGACCCGTCGGCAGCCTTCGCGATATAGCGCAGCGCCTTCTCCTCCACATCCACATGTTCCGTGTTCATCAGCTCCCTCATCCGGGCTGTGATCGTCTCGATGCTGATCCGCTTAAAATCATAGTGCTGACACCTGGACAGGATTGTAATCGGTATCTTATGGACCTCCGTGGTCGCCAGAATGAAGATCACATATTCCGGCGGTTCCTCCAGTGTCTTGAGCAGAGCGTTGAATGCGCCTATGGACAACATATGCACCTCGTCAATGATATAGACCTTGTAGCGCCCCTCCGTCGGACGGTACGCAACCTCTTCCCGGATCTCACGGATATTGTCCACTCCGTTGTTGGAAGCCGCGTCGATCTCAATCACATTCATGGACGTCCCCGCCGCGATCGACCTGCACATCTCGCACTCCCCGCAGGGACTGCCGTCCACCGGATGTTCGCAGTTCACCGCCTTTGCGAATATCTTCGCCACAGTTGTCTTTCCTGTTCCTCTTGTCCCACAGAACAGGTATGCATGTCCGATACGGTTTGCCTTGATCTGGTTCTGCAATGTTGTAATGATATGATCCTGCCCCTTTACATCCTCAAACTCTGACGGGCGGAATTTTCTGTATAATGCCGTATATGACATGTGCTGCTCCTCTCCTGAATAATAATTCTACATATTGGAACAATTCAGCCATGCAGTGCAAGAACAATTTTGCTGCATGGCTGAGCTGTTACATATTCAATACTCGCCGTATTACTCATCCCCAAAGCTGATGCCAATCATCTTCGCTTCTTTGATCAGACTGCATTTCGGGTCAACGTACTTTAACTTTCCGGCTACTTCTTCCAGCGGCACCTTTGTCGTTTCGCCGCCCTTTAAAGCAACCATATATCCGAACTTACCTTCCAGGATCAGCTCCGCCGCCTTCGCCCCGACTCTTGTTGCGATCACTCTGTCGTAAGCGCATGGCTCGCCGCCCCTCTGGGTATGTCCGGGAACCGTAATGCGGACTTCCTTGTCCGTCTCTTTCTCGATCTGCTCGGCCAGCTCATATGCGATCGAAGGATATTTCCTCTTTGCAATTTTCTCTTTGTACTCTTTCTTCTTTAACTTGGCGTCCTCTTTGGAGATCGCGCCCTCTGCAACCGCAAGAATTGTGAACGGTTTGCCCGCTTTTGAGCGTCCCTCGATCACCCTCTTGATCACCTTGATGTCATACGGAATCTCCGGAAGAAGGATGATATCCGCTCCGCCTGCAATTCCCGCGTGAAGCGTCACATGTCCTACCTTATGTCCCATTACCTCGATGATAAATACACGGCTGTGTGAAGTGGCCGTCGTATGAATCCTGTCGATCGTATCTGTCGCAATATCAACCGCGCTCTGGAATCCGAATGTCATCTCCGTCCCCCAGAGATCATTGTCGATCGTCTTCGGAAGAGTGATCACATTAAGCCCTTCTTCTCTCAGAAGGTTTGCAGTCTTATGCGTCCCGTTTCCTCCGAGAATTACCAGACAGTTTAAGTTCAGTTTATGATAGGTGTGCTTCATCGCTTCCACCTTGTCCAGTCCGTCTTTATCCGGAACTCTCATCAGTTTAAACGGCTGTCTCGATGTCCCGAGAATCGTACCGCCTCTTGTCAGAATTCCCGAAAAATCCTTGGATGTCAGCATATCAAAATCTGCATAAATCAGACCTTTATATCCATCCTTAAATCCGTAGATCTCCACATCGTCTCTCTTGGATGAGAGTCCCTTTACAACTCCGCGCATTGCCGCATTGAGTGCCTGACAGTCCCCTCCGCTTGTCAACATTCCGATTCGTAACATAGCTGATTTCCTCCTTTGATTTACTGTAACAGTTCAGCCATAGGGCTGATCGTGAGAGAAAATCATGCGAGCATGATTTTTCGATCGTGCAGCCCTATGAGCTGAGCGCCCGTATATGAGTAAAACAGCGGCGGCAGCCGCAATTAGCACGAAGTGCGGTTTTACGAATGGCGCGGGCTGAACTGTTAC
>JAHZHF010000135.1 GCA_019420405.1 Clostridiales bacterium | reverse complement strand
CTCCATCCCCGCAGAATACGTTTGAGAATCATCCCTGTTTTCGGACGTTTTTCATACGGGAGTTATTGAACTAAATAGCTGCAACTCACACAAACTGATTCCTCCCCGCATCATATGTATAATCAATCACGGAAAGTTTCTCTGTCAGCTCGTTTTTGTCGATGTCCATATCTTCGCAGAGCGCGTCCAGCGAAGTATAAAAGTCCCGGAGCTTTGTGTTGATTACTCCGAGCAGTATCACCGGGTCTCCGGGCAATCCTGCGTGCATCTGATAATCTCCTCCTCTGTTACAATGATATCCACTCTGATGTCATGGGAATCTGCGGGTACTTTCTCCGCGACCTGGGCATGAAAAGCCAGAGCTGCCTTCCTGCAGTTTTCCTTTCCTTCCAGATAAGCGTCGTAATATCCTCCGCCGTACCCGATCCTGCCGCCCTCCCGGTCAAACGCAGTCCCGGGAAGGATCACAAGAGTCTCTTCAGACAGCGGCGCAGCCTTCTCACACCATGATTCCGGCTCTGGTATGGAAAGGAATCCGGGGCACAGATCCGCAAGGCTCCTGATCAGGCAGAACTCCATCCTGTGTTTTCCTGTTACTCTGGGGACTGCGGCCTTTTTTCCTCTCCTCAGGGATTCCGCTATAATCCGGCGCGTATCCGCCTCATCGCCAATAGAGACGTAGCAGTAGATACACCTTGCCTCCTCATATTCCGGAAGGGAGAACAGATGCTCTGCGATTTTCTCTTCCGCTGATTTCCGCTGATCCTCCGGTATTTCCCGGCGGATCTTTCTGTACTTCTCTCTAATGACCTTTTTTGTTTCCGTATTTCTCACCTAAGTTCACAACCGTTCCGTCTTTTTGTTCAATATCGATATTGTTAAGCTGTCCTCTCAGATTGCGTCTTACCGCTTCCAGATATTCGGCTCGCAGAAGCTTCTGCTCCTTTTTTTCCGCTTCCGTAAGGCCCTCTGCCTTGGATTTTCTGTACAGCTCATTGATTCTGCTTATCTTCTGTTCGTCCATTGCCAATCCTTTCAACTAAAAATTGCGTTTCTCTGTTTTTCGCCGACGCTATTATACACTATTTATTCTCCCTCGTCCAGAGAATCCGGCCTGTATCCGCCGTAACAGTTCTGTCAGCTTGAGTAGTTTTCCAGAAATGCGTACAGTTCCTTCGCCGTGCCGATATACTTTCCTTCGGCCACCTCCTGCTGCACTTCTTCCGGCAGATCAGTCAGTGGGATCTCCGTCAGCTCATAGATTGTTTTCCGGTCGCTTAAATACACCGCTACGAAACCCTGGAGTTCACACAGATAATACCCTTCCTCACTGCTTTCCTCTCTGACCGCGTCTCCCTCGGCCGCGATACTCTCCGTTCCCGTGATCTCACCTGTTGCCTCATCCTGCGCCATCTGCCTGTCCAGCGCTCTGCGGTACGTGTACTGATAGCTTGCGGTGAGCAAAAGGCCTGCGGTCAAAAACAAAATAAAAAAGCCGATAATGTATCTGGATTTCATTGTCTCCACTCCTTTTTCATACATTATTGGCTTTTTTGGTTTTTTTATACATAACAGTTCAGCCATCTGACATCAGGAGACAGATTTATGCCTGCATAAAAATCCGTCGACTGATGCACAGATGAGCTGCGCGCCTCTCAATGAGTAAAACAGCGGCGGCAGCCGCAATAAGCACGCAGTGCGGTTTTACGAATGGCGCGTGCTGAACTGTTTCTTTTCTACATTTTCCCTATTCGCTCTCGGACTGCGGAAGGAGATGCAGCTTTTTGCAGTATCTGAGCAGCCTTACACCCATGGGAAGCGCCGTGATATCGTCCTCTGACAGCGTACCGATTTTCAGCACAACCACGACATAGACAACCACAGCCACAGCGAGCGTCACGCAGATGGGAATCCAGCGGCCGCCGATCAGCTTATCAAGTCCGAAGTAGACAAGATATGCGATCACGCCCATAACCACGGAAGCGATCAGGGGCTTTATGAACGTATCCATTATATTAATGCGGAATCCACAGACCTTATGTACCTTCCTCTGGTCAAGCCAGCACATGCACAGAGAGAAAACAATATTTCCTGCCGCAAGAGCATATACGTTCATCTTGAACACAGTCATCATAATCACGAAGGCGATCAGATGAACCACAAGGGCAATCCCTGCATTCTTCGCCGGACTTGAGATATAATTCAGCCCGTGAAGAATCGAATTCAGGATCGACGCCCACGAGTAAAGTACAACGACCACGGAACCGATCATCAGCAGGTAAGCCGGTGTTGCACTGGCGTCATTATAGAGCAGCACCATGAGCGGGGATGCGAGTACAAGGAATCCCACGCCGCAGGGAATCGTGATCACCATATTCAGTCTGAGCGTCTGGTCGATTTTCGCGTGAACCAGTTTTTTCGATCTGGTGGCAACAGCCGCTGTCAGACTCGGCACCACCGACGCGCAGAGTGCGGTCGGTATGGAGAGCGGCACATTGACCAGGGTGTCATATTTTCCGGAATAAATTCCCTGGAGCGCCATATATTCGTCTTCCGTGAACCCCTGAGCCTCCATAATGTGATTGAAAATCGTCAGATCAAGGATCTGGTTAATATTATAAATGGCCGTGCTGAACAGAATCGGAAGCGCCGTAAAGACGAGAACTTTCAGAATATGCTGATAGCTCTCCAGCTTGTGTGACCGGTCTGTACGGTACTGCCTGCGCATCTTCCCCCGGTATGTCCAGAGCACAAATCCCAGAAAGGCCAGCGCGATCAGCGCGCCGAGCACGGTGCCCAGCGTGGCTCCTGCCGCACCGTAGGCAGGGCCTAAGAGTTCTTCTCCCGCTTTCTCCCCGGCTTTGGTTCCCATATCCACAAATATAGCCGCACCGGCGATACTGATCACTGCGCGGATAAGCTGCTCGATGATCTGGGATACAGCAGTCGGCATCATGCTTCCCAGGCCCTGGAAATATCCCCGGATTACTGCCATAATCGCAACGATAAACAGTCCGGGTGCCAGCATCTTAAGCGCATATACACTCAGTGGAGACCTCATGGCATGTACTGAGATCGCATCCGCGCCGAAGAACACTACCGCCGTCACAAGCAGGCCCACCACGACCGCAAAAATCATGGAGCACGCAAATACCCTGAGTGCGTTCCTCTTCTGACCCACAGCCATCTTGGCTGACACCAGCTTGGATACGGCAGTCGGAAGGCTCAGGGACGACACCATGAGCGCCATAGCGTAGATCTGGTAAGCATATCCGTAAAATCCGTTTCCCGTATCTCCTAATATATTCGCCAGAGGGATTCTGTACACAACCCCTATGACTTTCGTGAGGACAGTCGCGGCTGCAAGTATAGCTCCCTGCGCGATGAAATCGTCATTCTGCGCGGGTGCTGTCCGTCTCTTCTGTCTCTCTTCTGCCATAAAAACTTCCTCCAAAATCTTAATAAAAACAATCCTGATGTGCAGAATTCTCCCCCTGCAGCGGTTGTAAATCAGCGCGGAATATTGACCGCCTCCATGATCACACGCTGCCTCTCTTCCATCACTTCTCTCTCGTCATCCTCCATGTGGTCATAGCCGAAAAGATGGAGCATACTGTGCGCAATAAGAAACGCATACTCTCTCAGCGGTGAATGTCCGTACTCCTCAGCCTGTGCCAGCACCCTTTCCTTTGAGATCACAATATCTCCCAGAACAAGCTCTCCCGACTCCGGATCAAATGCATCCTCTGCCTCGTCCAGGAACGAAAAATCCGCCGGAGCATCATATTCCAGCATGGGAAATGAAAGCACATCGGTAGCGCGGTCCGTCTGGCGGTACTCCCGGTTCATTTTCCTTATCTCTTCATCGGTTGTGAGCAGCAGGTTAATCTCCGCCTCATAGGGACATTTCTCGCACTCAAGCGCCGCGGCCGTCACCCGCTCCGCTACTTCTTTGACATCAAAAGGCAGGGTAACATCTCCCTCTTCTTCGATAAACAGACTCATGAATTTCTCCTTTTGGCGCTCCTCTGTCTGGCTGCGCCCTTTTTCTCAGATTTCCTCTCAAATTCCTCGTACGCCTTGACGATCTGCTGTACAAGCGGATGGCGCACCACATCCCTGCTCGTCAGGGTGCAGATCCCGATCCCGTCCAGATCTTTTACCACCTTCACCGCAACGTCAAGCCCCGATACAGTTCCCGCCGGAAGATCCTTCTGCGTCGAGTCTCCGGTGATAACCACCTTTGATCCGAAACCGATCCTGGTCAGGAACATCTTCATCTGGGCCGGCGTCGTATTCTGCGCCTCATCCAGTATAATAAACGCGTTATCCAAAGTGCGGCCTCTCATATACGCCAGAGGCGCGACCTCAATCAGGCCCTTCTCCGAATTTTTAATAAAGCTGTCCGCTCCCATAATCTCATAGAGCGCATCATAGAGCGGTCTCAAGTACGGGTCAATCTTACTCTGCAGATCCCCCGGGAGGAATCCCAGCTTCTCCCCCGCTTCAATGGCAGGCCGGGTCAGAATGATACGGTTAACCTCACCCCGCTTGAACGCCGTAATCGCCATAGCCATAGCAAGGTAAGTCTTTCCGGTTCCCGCAGGTCCCAGCCCGAATGTGATCATCCCGTTCCGGATCGCATCCACATATTTCTTCTGGCCCAGCGTCTTCGGCTTGACCGGCTTCCCCTGGAGCGTATGACAGATCAGGTCCCTGTCGATCTCCACGATCCCTTCCTCCTGATCCTCGAAGACAAGAGAGATCGCATAGTCTACATTCTGCTCTGTAATCGTATTTCCCCGCTTCGACAGCTCCATGAGCTGAGTGAGCACGCGGAACGCTTTCTGAGCCGCGGCGCTCTCTCCTACAATCTTCGTATTCCCATCCCTGGCAATCAGGGTCACATGAAATGTTCTCTCCAGTTTTCTGGCATAAACGTCAAACTGGCCGAACACATTTGCCTCATGTTCAGCCGGTATCTCAATCATCAGTTCCGACAGACTCATCTGTTTCTTTCCTTTCAATCGTCAGAATTTCCGTATCCGCCTCCTCCGTAATCTGCTCATTGAGCCAGAGCGTACCGGAAGCGGCGGCGGAATCTTGGTCCACATGTATTTTAACATCATTTGAGAGGATTTGAATACCTTTTTCCTCCAAATCTTTGCAAAAGCGTTTAAAATTCAGGCTCAGCCTCTCCCTGATCTCTTCTTCGCCGTAAGTTTTCTCCTGAAAAGTATAAGATCTGGCCGTTTTAATCCCAAAAGCAATAGGAAGGTAGAAATTCTCTCCGATTCTGACCCGGGTCTCCCTCGTACAGATCTCACTGTGTTCATAGCTGTTCCTCACAGTGCCGACAGATACGTTCCATCCGCCGATGCCGAGCCAGGGCTGATACTTTTTCTTCCCGTCGTAGACTTTCTCCTGATAAGTCAGAGACATGGTATCCGAATATTCTGTCTGCGTGTCCGCAAAAACATCCGCATCCGCCTTGAGATACTGGTATCCGGTAACTTCCTGGCTGTCATTTACCACATCAATCCGGCCGAGGACAAGAATATCCCCCTTCTTCACCTCATCGCCCACATGCACCTGAGGGATGCCGGAGCGGGTCACAATCCGGGTGATCACTCCGTCTTTCGACGCAATCAGATCCGCCGGGCTCTCCTCGCCGGAAACATCTTCCAACGGAAATGTATCTTCGTTTTCTTTAATCTGTATTTTCAGGCGGCTTCCGTCAACAGAAGCCGAAACCCAAACGATATCATTATATGCCTTTCTGATCTCTTTTACAATACCCGGGCAGTCAACCCGGCTTTTGAGCATCCCGGCCTCCACCCCGTCCGAGGAAAGGAACTCTGCCAGCGTCTCGTCCGGCCATCTTCTGTTTCCCTCGAAATGAATGTCCCATATAAACAGAGAGTACACCTTTAAAAGCACGGCGCACAGAAAGAGCCCCAGGAAGAAGAGCTTCCTTCTCCTGTTTCTTGCAAGAAAAAAGGGGAATCCGTACCGGCCGCACATGCGCACCCGGACATGGCTCTTTCTCACAAGAGGTTTCAGCTTCCGGAAATCCGCGATACTCATGTACATCTCGTATCCGCCGCCAGCCGGATGAAGTCCCCAGATATAAATCTGATGCCAGGAACACAGATTCAGAAACCGCTCCGGTGAATACCCTTCCACGCGGATTCGGACACAGCCTCTCAAATATCGGATAAACGAACGGATCACTCTGCTTTCCTCCCATCGATAAACTCCAGTGTGTCGATCTTCCCCGTGACCTTCATCTCATCATTCGTATAATACTCCACCTGAAGGCGGCTCCCGCAGAGACGGATCTGGCCGTCCTTCGTCTGCACGCGTACAAGCTTCTCCGTATATTCTGTGATCCCCCGATAATTTTCGATACAAACTTCAAAGTTCCCGAGAACGGTGACAACCGCCGCTCCCATGACAACATCCTTCGGCATACTTGCAGCCGATATAACTCTCTCTCTTAATGCCTCTCTGTCCATAGAAAAATGCCACACATACGCCTTTTATAAAGAGTATATGTGCGGCATAATCCGTCCTATTCATCAGATTCAAAGGCAGCGCTTAATAAGTAACAGTTCAGCCCGCGCCATTCGTAAAACCGCACTTCGTGCTTATTGCGGCTGCCGCCGCTGTTTTACTCATAGACGGGCGCTCAGCCCTATGGCTGAACTGTTACCTTAATAATCCAGACAAGCCCTCTCTGTCACAAATGGGCGCACGTACTTATCCGCCACAGCGACATGCTCCGGATGGGAGCCGTACACTGCGATATCCTCCGCCTTCTCCAGAGTGCTCACAAGCGCAATGTCATGCGTACTCGAAGGAATCGGTTCCTCCACGAACTCCAGTGAGAGAAGTCCGGGAACCTTTCCCACGAGCGACGTCAGATTTTCCTTCATTGCAGCTTTCAGTTCCGGCTTTTCCGCTTCCCCGATCTCTGGTTTAAATTTCCACATTACAATATGATGTACCATTGGTATTCCTCCTTGCATTTTTCTCCTGCTCTATTATAGAACGGATTCCGGAAGAACTACAAGGCTTATTTTCCAGAGAAAGCAGTGCTTTCTTCTTCTCTACTCCTCCGGCATATCCGGTCAGGCTTCCATCAGCTCCCACCACCCGGTGACAGGGGATAATAATGCTGATCCTGTTATGTCCTACCGCGCTTCCCACAGCCTGCGCGGACATATGGTCCAATCCTCTTGCCTCTGCGATCTTCCGCGCGATATCCCCATATGTAACAGTCTTCCCATACGGGATCTGCCGCAGGATCTCCCAGACTGAGAGCTGAAAATCCGTGCCCCTCATATGAACAGGCGGCATAAATCCCGGCTCTTTCCCAGTAAAATACAGATCCAGCCACTGCTTCGTCTCCCCGAACACCGCAAGCTCCCGCTCGGCTGCCTCCTCACTGAGCTTCCAGGCATAATACTTCTGCCCTTCAAACCACAGGCCGGTCAAACCGATCTCATCCGCCGATAAAAGAATCTTCCCAAGCGGGGATTTATAATGACTGATGTACTCCATTGAATTTTCCCCTTCCTCCGATAATATCTTCTGCTGATATCCGGCAGCGTTTTTACTATTATAAAAAAATGTGCCAGAAAAGTAAACCTTAATAAATCAGCTATTTAGTTCACTAACTTCTGTGAAAAGGAGACAGCCGTTCGATATTCCGTTCCGGAATCCGGAAAATCTAACAGGCCGAAGAGATGTTTAAGAGCAAAGCGGCGCTCCGGTTAACTCGCTCCGCTCAGACAAGCCCTGCGCGCCGCTTAACAACATCTCTTTGCCCCTAAGATTTTCAGCGGATTCCTCCAAAGTCACATCTCCCGGCTGCCCCCTTTCCCAGAAAGTATACTCCAACCGTCCGCTCCGCTTCCTGGGCTGTACAAATGGGATATGTTACTGACTAAACAGGCTGATAAACGTAGACGTGGCGCGGCTTGAGGACTATCGACATCGAAAATCCTTCCGGCCGCGCCTTACTTTTGGCAGCTATATATTCACTGACTTCCTGTCCGAAACTTCTGGAAAACAGCAGTTATTTC
>JAHZHF010000134.1 GCA_019420405.1 Clostridiales bacterium | reverse complement strand
TCCTGCCCCGCTTCCGGCCGTATTTAACAGAAAGTGTTATTGAACTAAATAGCTGAACTCCACTGGAAATCCGCTTGCACTTGCCCCGAAACAATGATACAATACTACATGCGGAAAAGTAACAGTTCAACCCGCATCCGGTGTCTGAACTGCAGCGAAAAAATATCTAGGAGGATTTTGTTGTGACTACAGCTACCATTGTGATGATCGTCATTATCGTGGTGCTGATTGGTCTGTGCATCGGGCTGTATATTTTCGGAAAAAAAGCGGAGAAAAGACAGGCCGAACAGCAAGAGCAGATGGAGGCGGCTGCCCAGACCATCAGTATGCTTATTATTGACAAGAAAAAGATGAAACTAAAGGAATCGGGTCTGCCCGCGGCAGTGATCGAGAGCACTCCCAAGTATTTAAGACGTACTAAAGTGCCTGTTGTCAAGGCCAAAGTCGGCCCCAGAATTATGACTCTCATGTGCGAAGGCAAAGTATTTGAAGTACTTCCTGTCAAGAAAGAGGTCAAAGCTGTTGTCAGCGGACTTTACATAACAGGAATCAAAAGTGTAAGAGGCGGCTCGATCGAACAGCCGGTTAAGAAAAAGAGAAGATTCTTCGGCCGCAAATCCTGACCCGGTCGGAATCATCCCCGAAAACAACTTCATCCCTGCCGGAAGAGAGGCGGCCAAAGCGCTGCTCCTCCGGCAGGGATGTTTTTTTGCAACAGTTCAGCCATAGGACTGCCCGCGTGCTGAACTGTTACGTTTTTTCAGCTCTTCTTTCAGCTCAGAACCGAAAAGCTGCTGTTTTCTTTTGACATGATATTCATCTTAATCTTGCAGTCCGCCATCGGCTCGTGATTGACGTCCAGCTCATAATCCACCAGAATATCGATTTGATCCTCATCTACATTGATCTCCATCTTCCGCGTATTCACCCCGATCAGCATCTGCCCGTAGGGTGTGCGGTAGTAGGTGAGATTCTTTTTGTTTTTCTCAAACACCATATGGGAGCTGGACACACCGCTCTTCATAATCTCCAGGCTGTCCGTCCCGGTGATCTTGATCTTGTTTTTAATCGTTCCCGCCATCCCCTCAAGCACCTCATCGTAAAGGATATAGTGCTTTCCGTTTCGGCAGTAATAACTGGCCGGAGTCACGACTTCGATCGCGTCGTCCCCGGTCTCATATCCCTCCACGGGATCATCCATAATATCGATATGTTTTCCCGAAATACTGACCAATACGTCTTTTGTCATTTCTGTTCCCTAATATTCTTCAATATTTACAACATTTGTCGTCGGCACGTCAAACGGCATCACTGTGTTCGCGAACCTGCGGAACTTCTCCGCCGCGTCGCTTACATAAAAGGAGTATCTGCTGTGGCTTAAGTTTCCGCCGTCATTTTCTATATCCATTTCATGGAGAAGCTTCTTTAGATCCATCGCTGTTTCATACGCAGGATTGACGATCTGGATTGCGTCTCCCATATACGCCCGGATCTTTGACCGGAGCAGCGGATAATGGGTACACCCAAGGATCATCGCATCAATATCTGTCTGCTTCAGGGATTCGAGATAGTACTCGATGATCTCCTGAGTCACCACATGTTCCTTGAACCCCTCCTCAACGAGAGGAACAAAAAGAGGACACGCCTTCTCAATCACCGTGATATCAGGCGCCATCCCCTGAATGATCTTTGTGTACATGCCGCTTCGCACTGTTGCGTCTGTTCCGACCACGCCCACCTTCCGTTTCCTCGTAGCCTCCACAGCTGCTCTCGCCCCCGGGATGACCACGCCCATAACCGGAATGTCAAACTCGTCCTTCACAGCATCCAGCGCCAGGGCGCTTGCTGTGTTGCACGCGATGACGATCGCTTTCACCTGTTTGGTCTTAAGGAAGCGGATGATCTGCTCCGAAAAGCGGATGATCGTGTTCTGGGATTTGCTTCCATAGGGGACACGGGCGGTATCCCCAAAATATACAATATTTTCATTTGGGAGCTGACGGGCGATCTCCCTCGCCACGGTCAGCCCTCCCACTCCGGAATCAAACACGCCCACAGGCGCCGATTTCCTGTTCTCCATGTTTACGCTCTGTCCTCTCCTTCTCCCGGCATATCAGCCGGTTTGTAACAGCTCAGGTCACCGGACCGTTACACTAAATCGCCAGCGATTTTGCAATATTATACTGATAATCCGAGATTGTCTTCTTCATGGCAAGCGCTTCCTCGATATCATAGTCTACGTATTTTCCGTCTTTATATCCGACTACGCGGTTTGTCTTGCCCTGGCAGAGGAGATCCACAGCCATCGCGCCCATGATAGACGCATACACTCTGTCCTTACAGGTCGGGCTTCCGCCACGCTGCATGTGTCCCAGAATCGTTGCTCTTGTCTCGATTCCGGTCGCCTCCTCGATTCTCTTCGCCATATTGATGGAATCCCCGATACCCTCCGCGTTGATAATGATATAGTTCTTCTTACCACGCTTCTTATTCGCCAGAATATCCTGAATCAGGGCCTCCTCATCATAGTCCTGCTCCTCCGGCATCAGGATTCTCTCCGCTCCGTTGGCGATACCGCACCACAGAGCAAGGTAGCCGGCGTCACGTCCCATAACCTCGATGATACTGCAGCGCTCATGTGATGTGGAAGTATCGCGCACTTTGTCGATCGCTTCCATCGCTGTATTTACCGCAGTGTCAAATCCGATCGTGTAATCTGTGCACGCGATATCAAGGTCGATGGTTCCCGGAACTCCGATTGTATTCACGCCCAGGTTCGCCAGCTTCTGTGCACCTGCGAAAGAACCGTCACCACCGATTACAACAAGTCCGTCAATTCCGTACTTCTTACAGATCGCCGCCGCTTTCTGCTGCCCTTCTTCCGTCCGCATCGATTTACACCGGGCAGTCTGCAGAATTGTTCCGCCCCGCTGGATCGTATCTGATACGTCACGAGCTGAAAGGTCAATAATCTCCTCTTTCAGAAGTCCATGATATCCTCTGCGGATTCCGCGGACTTTCAGCCCTTTTGAAAGGGCTCTTCTGACAACGGCACGGATCGCCGCGTTCATTCCCGGCGCGTCGCCGCCGCTGGTCAGAACACCGATTGTACGGATGCTGTCTTCAATCTCTTCCAGATATTTTTCTTTGTCATTCATATTGTTCTCTGCCATGATTTTCTCCACCTTTCCATAAAGTCGTACTACTGCCAAACCCAGAAATTGAAAAATTTTTCACAATTTCGAGAATATTCTACCCTATTTAGAAATGGTTTTCAATAGCTTTTTCAACCACTTTCACCCTGTTTTCCCCAAAATGGTTCATCAGTCTTCCCAGAACCTGCGGGTTAATCCTGATATTCCGGTTCCTCGGCAGGCGCTTCACCACCCGCTCTTTGGAGCAATAAATCACTACCTCGTCGTCCCCCTCGGAATCCGCAAGATAACCATACACAATCTGCTCATCCTCCAGATAGGACGCCTTGTCCGGGAACTGAATCCACAGCTCTCTCTTCGTCCGCTCAAACGGGATCACCTTCTCGCAGATCAGCTTGCTCGCCTTCTCATCCTCCTCGGACACGCGCCCCCGGATAAACACCTTCTGATCCACCTCGAGCTGCTCCCGGTTCTTCTCGTAGTCCCTCGGAAATACAACGACTTCCACCGTTCCGACCAGATCCTCCAGCGTGACAAACGCCATCATCTGATTGGTCCGCGTATGCTTCACGGTCTTATCCGTAATCATTCCGCCGATGATCACCTTTGATCCGTCGCGCACTTTCGTCCGCCCGGTCTCTTCATCGGGCTGGAAATCAATGGTTGTGGCGCTGATCATCTTCTTCCACTTCTCCTCGTATTCTTCCAGCGGATGGCCGCTGATATAGATCCCCAGCACTTCCTTCTCAAAGGCCAGAAGATTCTCCTTGGCATATTCGCCCACGTCGGGCATCCGGATCTGGAACTGCTCCTTCTGCTCCTCCCCAACCAGATCGAAAAGACTCATCTGCCCGGACATGGAATACTTCTTCTCCTGATTCACATGATCTACGATCTGCACGTAGATGGTCATGAACTGTTTTCTTGTTCCCCCGAGGGCATCCAGAGCCCCGGCTTTGATCAGGTTCTCGATTCCCCTCTTATTGAGCACTTCTTTCGGCGAAAGCCGGGTAATAAAGTCTTCCAGATTTTTAAAGGGCCCGAATGCCTTTCTCTCCTCTATAATCGCCTTCACCACAGGGCGTCCGATACTCTTGATTGCCGCAAGTCCATACCGGATATTGCCGCCGTCAACAGAAAAGTCCGCCTCTCCCTTATTGATATCCGGGGGAAGGATCTGAATATTCATCTGCCGGCAGGCATAGATATATTCTGCCACCTTTGACGGATTTTCAATCACGGAAGTCATAAGTGCTGCCATAAATTCCACCGGATAATAATATTTCAGCCAGGCTGTCTGATAGGCCACCACCGCGTAGGCCGCCGCGTGGGATTTATTGAACGCGTATTTTGCGAAGTCGATCATCTCGTCATAGATCTTGTTCGCAGTCTTCTCGTCAATCCCGTTTTTCACACATCCCGGAACATTCGTCTCCTCATCTCCATAGACAAAGATCTGCCGTTCCTTCTGCATGACATCGCCTTTTTTCTTGGACATGGCACGGCGCAGAAGATCGCTCCTCCCCAGCGTATATCCCGCCAGATCACGCACGATCTGCATAACCTGCTCCTGATAGACGATACAGCCGTAAGTCGGCTCCAGGATCGGCTTTAGCTGGGGGCAGTCATATGTGATGGAGGACGCGTCGTTCTTCCCCTTGATATACTGCGGAATGAAGTCCATCGGCCCCGGACGGTACAGAGAGATTCCGGCGATCACATCCTCCAGACTGTGAGGTTTCAATTCTTTCATGAAGTTCTTCATCCCCGCGCTCTCGAGCTGGAACACGCCGTCCGTCTTCCCCGTCCCGATATAATCCAGCACCTTCTGATCGTCGTAGTCAATATGCTCGATATCCAGTTTCGGATCTTTCTTCCGGGCCATATTCACCGCGTTCTGAATCACGGTGAGTGTACGCAGCCCCAGGAAATCCATCTTCAAAAGGCCCAGCTCTTCCAGCGTAGTCATCGTGAACTGCGTTGTGATCGAACCGTCCGCCGCCCTTGAGAGCGGAACATATTCATCTACGGATTTCTGGCTGATCACCACGCCCGCCGCATGCATGGAACTGTGTCTCGGAAGGCCTTCCAGACGCTTCGCCATATCGATTAAGTTCTTTACCTGATCGTCGTTTTCATACGTCCGTCGAAGCTCCGGATTTTCTTTAAGCGCCTTGTCAATCGTGATATTGAGCTCCTGCGGAATCATCTTCGCAATGGAGTCCACAAACGCGTACGGCAGATCCATCACTCTTCCCACATCCCGGATTACACCCCGGGCCGCCAGCGTACCGAAGGTAACAATCTGCACCACCCGGTCCTTGCCGTATTTTCTCACCACATAATCGATCACTTCCTGCCTCCGCTCGAAGCAGAAATCCACGTCGATATCAGGCATGGACACTCGCTCCGGATTCAGGAATCGCTCGAAGAGAAGCTGATACCGGATGGGATCGATGGTTGTGATCCCGAGACAGTAGGAGACGATACTTCCGGCTGCAGACCCTCTTCCCGGCCCCACCGCAATCCCATGGTCTTTCGCGTATTTAATAAAGTCCCACACGATCAGGAAGTAATCCACATACCCCATGTTTTTGATCGTCCCAAGCTCATAGGCCAGCCGGTCCCGAAGCTCCCGGGAAGGCTCTCCGTAACGTCTCTCAAGCCCTTCGTAACAGAGCTTCTGCAGGTATTCCCAGGAAGTCATCCCGCCCGGTACGTCATATTTCGGAAGCTTTGTCACTCCGAATTCGATCTCCACATGGCACCGGTCCGCGATCTTCTGCGTATTCTCAAGCGCCTCCCGGGCGTAAGGGAACAGCCGCTCCATCTCCTCCGGAGATTTCACATAATACTGCCCTCCCTCATAGCGCATCCGGTTCTCATCGGAAAGTTTCTTTCCCGTCTGGATACACAGAAGGATATCGTGGGCCTTTGCGTCTTCTGCGTAGGTGTAGTGCACGTCGTTTGTAGCGGCCAGCCCGATCCCCGTCTCCTGGGACATCTTTAAGAGCTGCTGGTTTACAAGCGCCTGATCCGGAATCCCGTGATCCTGCAATTCCAGGAAATAATTATCCTCCCCGAAAATATCCCTGTACTCCAGCGCCATCTTCTTCGCCTCATCGTACAGGCCTTTCACAAGATAGCGCTGCACCTCACCTGCAAGACAGGCGCTCAAGGCGATAATCCCCTCATGGTACTGCCTCAAAAGCTCTTTGTCCACACGAGGTTTATAATAATAGCCCTCCACAAACCCTTTGGACACGATTTTCATGAGGTTCGCATATCCCTGATTATTCTCCGCCAGGAGCACAAGGTGATAATACCGGTCGTCGCCTCCCGTCACCTCCCGGTCAAACCTGGAGTGCGGCGCCACATACACCTCACATCCCAGGATCGGGTTAATCCCCTGTGCGCGCGCCGCCCGGTAAAAATCGATCACGCCGTACATGACGCCATGATCCGTAATGGCCGCGCTGTTCATCCCCAGTTCCTTCACTCTGGACACATATTCTTTTATCTTATTCGAGCCGTCCAGCAGACTGTATTCTGTATGGACATGCAAATGTACAAAACTCATCTCTCACCTCTGTCAATGCAAAAGGGCGGCTCCCGAACGGGAACAGCCCTCATCCTCCTCAAAGACCCGCTTTTTCTATTCAGTGCCTCTCACCATGAAGTTAAGCAGCCTGTCAACATCCTCTTTCTCATATGCAATGATTTCCAGCTCCGGGATTTCTTCATTGTTGGAAAAAATGTTCGCTATCGAGACATATTGGGACAGTTTGGATTTCAGGTTCAGCCGGTCGCCTTCTCCTGTCACCAGTTCAACTCTTCCGGAACATTCGTCCACTACCTTGAAAAATCCGTCGATATCCGTGATATTCTGAACTTTCATCGTTACCCTCTCCTTTTGTACAGATCTCCGTTTCCCCATTAATTATACCTGATTTCCGCCAGGTTGAAAAGCAGTTTATCATCTGTGGCAATCACTGCTCCCGGGCGATGATCTTCCCCTCTGCTTCTCTGATCTCGATCTTTCCCTGCTTTAAGAGACGCCCGACCGCCCTCTTAAACGCAGCCTTGCTCATCCCCAGCTCCGCTTTGATCCGCTCCGGGTCCGCCTTATCTGTAAATGGAATACTTCCGCCGCTCTTCTCGATCCGTGCCATAATTCTTCCGGCGTCCGCGTCCATCTGCTCCGGAATCTTCCCCCGCACGCTCAAATCCAGCTTTCCGTCCGACTTCACAGCCGCCACCCGGGCTTCCACGCGCTGGCCGGTGCTCATCTTCCCGTACATTTCCCTGCGCGGAATCAGGGCGGAATATCTGTCATCTACCGCCACAAAAGCTCCGTATTCACGGTTGATCTCATACACAGTTCCCGTCACCATATCATCTTTTTTATATGGGGAATCCGTTCGCAGAAGCGGATACACTTTCATCGTAGCACACAGCCTGCCACTCTTGTCAATATACAGGCTTACCAGGCATCGGTCTCCCTTCTCCACCTTCACGGTCTGCTCCCGGAACGGCAGCAGCAGGTCTTTCTCCAGCCCCCAGTCGAGAAACGCGCCTATCCGTCCCACGTCCACTACTTCCAGCACTGCCAGTGACCCCAGAGTCACCTTCGGCTCGCTGGTCGTTGCGATCATCCGGTCCGATGAATCCTTATAAAGAAACACCTCCACCGGATCTCCGGGCTCGATTCCTTCCGGCACCTGCTTCTTCGGCAGGAGCACCCGCTCTTCGTCGCTTCCGAGGTACACTCCGAAGTCCACCTTCTTCACCACGGTAAGCACCTGTTTTTCTCCTAATCTCATTTCCATTAATCTCCTTTAATATACCCAACTCTAATCTAATAGATGCGGGCTGAATTGTCAATGCCTCCGGCAGCTATTTAGTTCAATAACGTTTTCTGTCAAAATGCGTCCGGAAGTGGAGCGAAGTTTTGAGAATAT
>JAHZHF010000133.1:4257-8141 GCA_019420405.1 Clostridiales bacterium | reverse complement strand
GACGGTCGGGAAGAACCGCCGTTTTCAGAGATGACCCTGGTGTTCCAGGAGCCATATCTGATCTCAGGCACTGTCCGGAAAAATATCGCCTGGCCTATGAAAATCAGGAAGATAAGCAGGGTTCAGATAAAAGAGAGAGTGGAAGAGCTGGCAGAAGAACTGGGGCTGCTCCCTCTCCTCGAGAGACGGACTGACCGCCTTTCAGCAGGAGAGAAACAGAAAACAGCGCTTGCCCGCGCCCTGTCATTTTGGCCCAGGCTTTTGCTTTTGGATGAGCCGAGCGCGAATCTTGACCGTGAGACAACCGCTGAGATAGAAAGGATTCTTCTGAAAATGAAGAGAGAGCGGGGGACAACGATTATAATCGTAACTCATGATCTGGAGCAGGCAGGACGGCTGGCGGACAATGTGATTTTTTTGGATATGGGGCAGATACGCGCGCTGGAAAATCTGCACAGGAAATAAATTAATTAAAGTAAAGTGAAATGAGGTGAGAGAATTGGCAACGAAATACGGCGGATATATGGGGAAGGTTTTGAAGATCAACCTGACTACGCAGGAGGCGTCGGAATATCCGTTTTCCGATGAAGAGAGGGAGTTGTTCATCGGTGGCAAAATCATGGCGGCGAAAATCCTGGGGGACCATCTGACCGGGAAAGAGGAGGCGTTTTCCGAGGACAATCTCCTGGTGGTGACAACAGGGCCTTTGACCGGCTCCGGGGCGCCCAGTTCCAGCAGATTTAACATCTCCACGCTGTCCCCGCAGACCGGATATATCACGTCCTCCAACTGCGGTGGGAATTTCGGGTATTATCTAAAGAAAGCGGGCCTGGACGCGCTGATCCTGACCGGGAGATGTGAGAAGCCTTCCTGGATTGAGATCCAGAACGATAAGGTTATTTTTCATGAGGCAGATGATATCTGGGGAATGAAAACCTCAGAGACGCAGGCTGCGCTTGATGAAAAGCTGCGGATGAAAAACGGCAGAGTGCGGAAAAACGGTAAGATCTGCATCGGGCCGGCCGGGGAGAATCTGGTGCTCTACTCCTGTATCGTTTCAAATGAGCGCGTCTCAGGACGCGGCGGGACGGGAGCTGTCATGGGATGGATGCGGCTGAAAGCAGTCTGTGCCAGCGGAAATAAAGAGATCCCGGTTCACGATAAGGAAAAAATGGTGAAGCACACGCAGAAATGGTTCCGGTATATCAGGAAGCATCCGCTGACCGGAAACCAGCTCCCGAAACTGGGTACCGCAGGGCTTGTCAGCGCCATGCAGATGAAACATATTCTCTCAACGAAAAACTACAGCGCAGGCCAGTATGAGGAATTCGAGAAGGTCAGCGGGGAAGAGCTGGCGGAGAAGTATAATATCGTAAACAAAGGATGCCTCACCTGTCCGATCCGCTGTGCGCGGACTGTGGAGGTTGACGGGCAGCAGGTGAAAGGGCCGGAGCTGGAAACACTGGTGCTTCTGGGAAGCGGTATCCTGAATAATGACCTCCCCTCGATTCTGAAATGGAACTATGAGCTGGATGAGCTTGGGCTGGATACGATTTCCTGTGCCAATACGATTTCCTATGCCATGGAGGCGAACGAGAAGGGGCTGTGGGATAACGGGCTGCATTTCTCGGATACGGAGGAACTGACAGCGGTCTTTGAGGATATTGCGTACCGCCGGGGGATCGGGGATGAACTCGCTCTTGGCAGTAAGAGACTGGCGAAAAAATACGGCGGAACAGATTTTGCCATTCATGCGAAGGGGATGGAACTGGCAGCCTATGAACCGAGAAAGGCTGTGGGACTGGGCCTTGGATATGCGACCAGCAACCGGGGCGGCTGCCACTTAAACGGAGGATATCTGGTGATCCTGGAAGGGCTGGGACTGTCCATTGACCAGACCACATATCATGGAAAGGCGGATTTGACCATGCTGTTTCAGGATCTGATGGAGATGATCTCTGCGGCGGGACAGTGTCTGTTTACCAGTTATGCATTCTTCCCGACTCCGCTTATGAACCATCCGAACGCGTGGTATACGAAAATGGTGAACAAGGTGCTTCCCTACTGTGGAGCTGTGGTGCGCCTTATCAATAAGCATCCCGAGATCGCTCACATGCATCTGCCGGTATTCCACCATACAAAGGGATTTGAGTACACGACGGGGATGAAAATGAAGTTTGGAGATTATATCCGCTGTGGTGAGCGGGGCTATAACCTGGAGCGGGAGGTGAACCGCAGATTCGGGGTGAATGCGAACAAGGACGCCCTTCCGAAACGGCTGACGCAGACGCTGCAGGATCCGAATGATCCGAACTCAAAGGTGCCTCTTGAACGTTTGAAAAAGGTTTATTACCATGCGCGCGGCTGGGATAAAAACGGACTCCCCACAGAGGAAACTCTGAAAAAGCTGAAAATCAGTTTTGCGGCGAAGGCACCTGGGAAAACGGAAACTACCGAGGATTCATGGGGCGAAGCTGCGAAAGAAAGCGGGAGGTGAGTGTATGGTCCGTGTGAAAATATTCGGGGTGGCCCGGCTGAAAGCGGGCGTCGGTACCTTTGAGCGGGATGTGGAAACCGTGGACGAACTGCTGGAAAGCATCCCGAATATGACAAAGAAAGAGGCAAAAGATTTGGTTTTGCTTGTAAACGGGAATCCCGTGAGCAGGCGGTACCGGTTTAAGGACGGGGACGAAGCTGTACTTCTTGCCCCGGCGGGAGGTGGCTGATCGTGAAGAAAGTAAAGGAAATACCATATATCAACGAAGAAACCTGCGCGGGATGCTCGGTCTGTGTGGAAAACTGTCCCATGGACTGTATCCGGATTGAGCCGCCGAAATACCACGGCGATATCCATACAATTGCGCGGGCGGATCAGAAGAAATGCATCGGATGCGGGATCTGTGCAAAAGTCTGCCCCATCCGGGCCATTGAGATGAGAAGAGAAGGGAAGGCGGTGTATAAGATGAAGACGAAGTGGGATATCAAGAAGCTGGGATGCAGAGGGTTCCAGTATGCGATGAAAGCCGGGATGTGCGTTCTGCCCTGGCGCGTGCCGAAGCTGATGCAGGGCGCGGGAGCGGTGAAGAAGCTTCCGGCTGCTGTGAAACGCAGAGGATTTAAAAAGGTGCTGATCGTGACGGATCATACCCTGATGGATCTGCATCTTCTGGATGGGATGCTGGATGCCATGAAGGCGGCGGAGCTGGATTATGTGATCTATGACGGCGTCGGACCAAACCCTACAGATGAGAACGTAGAGGCGGGAGTCGTTATGTTTAAAGAGAATAAATGCGACTGTATGATCGCCTTCGGCGGCGGATCTCCGATGGACTGCGCGAAGGCGGTCGGCGGCCGGATCGCACGTCCGGGGAAGCCGGTTCGGAAGCTCCAGGGGCTTTTCCGTATTTTAAAACCGATTCCGATCATCTTCGCAGTGCCGACTACAGCGGGAACCGGATCTGAGACGACGATCGCAGCGGTGATCACCGAGTCGGCGACCCATCATAAGGCATCCATTAACGATTTGTGTCTGATGCCGAAATTCGCAGTGCTTGATCCGGAGCTCACAGTCGGACTGCCGCCGAAGGTTACGGCGACAACCGGGATGGATGCACTCTGCCATGCGGTGGAGGCCTATACGAACAACACGTATAACAGCGCGCTGGAAAAAGATATGTGCCGTAAGGCAGTGAAGCTGATCCACGACAATCTGCTGAAGGTATATGAGGACGGTTCAGATCTTGAGGCCAGGCAGAAGATGCAGCAGGCGGCGTTCTACGGCGGCCGGGCGTTTACGAGAGGATCCGTGGGATATGTACACGCGATCGGACATACACTTGGCGGGCTTTACGGAACACCTCACGGACTGGCTATGTCCATCCTGC
>JAHZHF010000133.1:0-4247 GCA_019420405.1 Clostridiales bacterium | reverse complement strand
GCAGAGTTGAGCGATGTCTGTTCCCTGACGGCTCCGGACGAGCCGGTTCCGGCAAAGGCGGAGGCGTTTATCCGATGGATCGAGGATATGAAAGAGAAGATGGATATCCCGGAATATCCGGATATGATCCGGGAAGAAGATGTGGACCAGATCGTGGAGTGGGCGGAGAAAGAAGGAAATCCGCTCTATCCGGTACCTGTGATCTGGAGCAGGAAAGAGTTCAAGGACTTTATCTTATCAGTTCAGCCATCAGAGGCAAACAGAGGCTGATTTATGCTTGCATAAGAATCAGCCGGTGCAGGCTCTGATGAGGAGAGCGCCAGTTAATTTGACAGAAAGGAATCAACTGATTTATGATATTTGACACACACGCGCACTATGATGATGAACAGTTCGATACAGACAGAGAGGAGCTGTTAAAAAGTATGGAGGCAGGCGGAGTGGGCCTGATTGTGAATGCAGGCTCCACGATCCGCTCCTGGGATGCGATCGTAAGACTGACAGAAGACTATGATTTCATCTATGGCTCCGTGGGCGTTCATCCGGATGAGGCGGGAAGCCTTGACGAGCAGAATTTCGCCCGGATGAGAGCGCTTCTTGATCTTGAAAAGATCGTGGCCGTGGGAGAGATCGGACTGGACTACTACTGGGACAAGGAGAGCCATGATCTGCAGAAGAAGTGGTTTGTCCGCCAGCTTGAGCTGGCCCGTGAAAAGGAGATGCCGGTTATGATCCACAGCCGGGAGGCGGCGGCAGATACGATGGAGATCATGAAGGAGCATGCGCAGGGGATGAATGCGGTGATTCACTGTTATTCCTACTCCGTCGAGATGGCAAGAGAGTATGTGAAGATGGGATATTACATCGGAGTGGGCGGTGTGGTTACATTCAAGAATGCGAAAAAGCTCAAACAGGTGGTGGAATCCATCCCGCTTGAATCTATCGTGCTGGAGACGGACTGTCCCTATCTGGCGCCTGTGCCCTACCGGGGAAAAAGGAACTGTTCCCTGTACCTCCCGTATGTGGCAGAAGAGATCGCGGAGATCAAGGGAGTGACCGCGGAAGAGGTGGTCCGTCAGACGGAGGAAAACGCACGGAAACTGTACCGCCTGTAACGGATGTGAGTGTACCGTTCGTGTCTGAAAGCTGAATCGGTAAGAAAGAATAATTTTGAGGAGAAAGTAAACAGGATGAGAGAACCTACATTGGGAAATCCGCAGAATACAATTGCGGTGCTGCAGAAATATAACTTTGTTTTCCAGAAAAAGTTCGGGCAGAACTTTCTCATAGATACACACGTGCTGGACAAGATTATCCGGGCGGCCGAAATCGGGCCGGATGACTGTGTGCTGGAGATCGGTCCGGGTATCGGAACTATGACCCAGTATCTGGCCTGTGCGGCGGGAAAAGTCGTAGCGGTGGAGATCGACCGGGCGCTGATCCCGATTCTTGAGGATACGCTGGACGGATACGAGAATGTGAAGATCATAAATGACGATGTACTCAAAGTGGATATCGCCAGGCTGGCAGAGGAGGAAAATGGAGGAAAACCCATTAAGGTTGTGGCGAACCTGCCCTACTATATCACGACGCCGATCATTATGGGACTCTTTGAGAATCATGTCCCGGTAAAGAGTATCACAGTCATGGTGCAGAAAGAAGTGGCGGACCGGATGCAGACCGGGCCGGGATCGAAAGATTATGGAGCGCTGTCTCTGGCGGTGCAGTATTATGCCAAGCCGTATATCGTGGCAAATGTGCCGCCTAACTGTTTCATGCCCCGGCCGAAGGTGGGATCTGCGGTGATCCGGCTGGAGCGGTACGAAAATCCGCCTGTTCAGGTGAAGGATGAGAAGCAGATGTTCCGGATCATACGTGCCTCCTTCAATCAGCGGAGAAAGACGCTGGCGAACGGCCTGAAAAATTCGCCGGAGCTTGACTATACGAAAGAGGAGATTGAGGAGGCAATTCTTTCTCTGGGGAAAGGCGCGTCCGTGAGAGGAGAGGCGCTGACATTGGAAGAATTTGCGGCGCTGTCAGACTCCCTGACGTCAGTCTGACTGCTTCTCTGTCAAGAGACGATCCAGGCCGTGTTTTCTGAGGCAGGCCTCAAGAGCGGTCCGATCCGGCAGTGCGGGGACGACCCCCTGGCCCAGAATGCACAGCCCTGCGGCGTAAACTGCGACCTGTATTGCGGATGTCATAGAGAAACCTTCTGTCAGGTACGATGCGAGAGCAGCGATAAATGCGTCCGCTCCTCCGGTGGTATCCACGGGCTTAAAGTCAGCCGCCGGAAAATAACGGGCGTTTTTCTCGTCTTTCAGGTAACAGCCCTTATGTCCCAGCGTGATGATCACAGCTTTTGCGCCTTTGCGGAAAAAGAAGTCAGCCTGCTCTTCGATTTCTTCAGACTCGGGACAAAGCAGCGCTGATTCCCTGCGGTTCGGAATCAGAATGTCAATCAGGGAAAGCAGTTCGTCAGGAATGCATTCCATGGCAGATGGCTTTAAGATTATACTACAGCCGTATTCTTTCCCTGTTTCTGCAGTTTTGATCAGAAAAGGAAGAGGAAGTTCGCCGGAGAGCAGACAGTATCCTGCATTCTGAAACAGATGACGGCTGTCTGTGATATCTTCCGGACGCAGATTCTGATCGGCTCCGGAGAGAATGGTAATGGCGCTTTCACCGCCGGGTTCCAGATAGATGTAGGCTTTTCCGGTCTGAGCGTCCTGCTCCCGGGAGATCCCTGAAGTGTCAACATGCTCCTTTTTCAGCGTGTCAAAGATATAAAACGAGTCGGCGTCCTGGCCGACCTTTCCGATCAGAGAGGTCTTAAGGCCGAGGCGTGCTGTACCCACGGCCTGATTAGCGCCTTTTCCCCCAAGGGAAACAGAGGTGCTTAAAATCCGTGAGGTTCGGCCGGGCTGTGGCAGAGCGTCAGAGTGAAATGTAGTGTCTATGTGAATGCTTCCTGCTACGATAATTCTCTTCATCCGGAGCGAAAGCGGCTCGGCAACAGTGGCCTCATGGTCAAAAATATAGAGAGATTCAGAGAGAGAGGGAGAAATCCGGCTCTCCTTTTTTTCACATTTTTCAACGGCAAGCTGCGCGGCGAGCCGTCCCAGTCCACGCAGCGGAACTGGGATGCCGGATACATCCTGACAGAAAGAAGAGGCATAAGTGCCGCTTTTCGCGCAGTCTTTGACGGATATAACGGAGAGCTCGTCAGGGACAGCGCAGTGCAGCGTGTCCAGGCGGGCAAGCAGCGACGCTGCCGAATCAGGATCCGTACAGATGACTCCTGTAATTCCCTGAGAAAATATATGGGAAGGGAGATCCGGCCGGGAAACCTGATCCAGCAGTTCGGGATTCCCGAGCCCTCTGTCAAACATACACTTTCTGGCGCCTGATACAATCTGATGGAAAATTCCGCTGTCCGGCTTCCCCAGACAGGCGATCCGGGTATGGCGAAGTCCGGACAGCTTTTCAGCCAGGAGATAACCGATGTGTTCATAGTCAATCCGGCATGCTTCAGAAACAGTATCCGTATTTGTATAAACGATGGGGATACTCCGCTCGGAAAAAAGGTGTTCGTTCAAGGTGCTTTCGGCGTTTACCGGTTCCCAGATGATGCCGTCCGCTTTGTGGCGGACCAGTGATGTGATATGTTTCAGTTCTTCTTCCTGTGAATCACAGCTGTCAAATAGAATCGTGCCGTATCCAAGGAGCCGGGCCTGTTCAATGATTCCGCTAAGGAGCCGGGCGGAGCGGTCCGCATTTTTTAAAAGTACTCCCAGAAGAAAGGTCCTGGCCGGGGATATGTCTTTTATCCTGCCATAGGGCGTATAGTTGTATTCTTTTACAATTTTTAATACGTGCTCGCGGGTAGCCTGATTGATATTTTCGTCTTTACCGTTTACGATCTTGGAAACAGTGGCGATGGATACCCCTGCAAGCTTTGCGATTTCTTTGATTGTCATGGCTGATGCTCCTTTGGCTGGAATATTTGCAGCAGTCCAGCCATTCGGTACTGGATGAACTGCTGTGGATATCTGAAAATAAGATTCCGGAAGTCATATCTGCTATGATTATGAGATGTTTTCCGGGGTTTGTCAACAGAGCAGTGGTGCAGCTATTTAGTGCACTAACACTTTCTGTTAAATACGGCCGGAAGCGGGGCGGGATGTTTTGGAAATCGTATTCTGATGAAGGAAACAGGAGTTACATGCTTCGTTCCGGAATCTGGG
>JAHZHF010000132.1 GCA_019420405.1 Clostridiales bacterium | reverse complement strand
CGGTTATCTTTCCGCTCTCCGAGAGGAATTTAAACGTTTTGTGTACATCGAGCACACCTGTATCTGTAAGATTTATCGCAGCAGTGCCTGTTCGCAGAGAATTGTATCCGTCAATTGACAGACAGCCGGAAATATTTACATTTTTCTGCCCGGGACCTGCAAAATCGATCCCTTTATTTACCGTGATATCTCCCTCTGCATTGAGAACGGCAGTGTCTGCCTCTTCATATGGAGATATATACAGATCATCACATACCACACTGCTTCCCGCCGGAATGGTAAGCGTGCTGTCATGATGCTCGATCCGGCTCACTGACAAATCCCCTGAGAGCACAGCATTTGTTTCTTCGCTCATGTAGCCTCCCCAGACTACGACCGGGATGCTTACCTTCGCTCCGGATCCATGGAGCTCTCCGTCAAGTCTTAAACTTCCCTGGCCGGTTACGTTTGCGCCCGACTCAAGAGTAATCTTGCTGTTAGAAGCCACATATGTTTGATATGAGTTAATCTCAAGAGTTCCTCCGCCTGCTACTGTCAGGTTCGGAAACTGCTGATGGTCTGTATCCTCATCAATGATAAAATGTCCGCCCGCTCCCACGGTCACTTCAGATGCCGGATAATAATCCGGGTTGTACGTTTCGCTGATCTTCGCCTGATTTCCGGAATGCTGCCACGTACCGTTAATGGTCAGTGTTGACGCCTTATCTACGAACACTCCGTCAATTATTCCGAGTGAATACGGTTCCGGATGCACCGGCGCCTTGACGATTACAGTGATATTATCCGGGATCACCCAGTCGCCCGAGAACCAGATCTCCTTTTCGATCACCATCGTCTCCTCAGTCTCAGGCCAGTCGAATCCATTTCTGGCACTGATCTTGAATCCATAGGCAGATCCCCCGCTGCCTGACGCTTCACTCATCTCCAGCCATTCTTCCCATGATGACACACCGATCTCGTCCGCTTTCGACACTTTAGCCGGAATCACGGTCAGGATCAGCATGATCGCGAGAAGGACGCTGAAAATTCCTCTCTTTTTCACAGAATTTTCCCTCCTTAAGGTTATTATAATGATTCATTCATGACATTTGGTAAATGTCACTTTTCATTTGATTTTATCATAGAATAATACTATTTTCAATCACACTGTTAATTTTAACCGATTGCTAATCGATTACTGCGCGACGAATAAGGAGGTATATATTCTTGTATAAGAACAGATCATCACAGGGAACAAACAACATTTGCGGTTCGAAGCTCCGGGATATAAGAAAACAGATGGTCCCGAAAGTATCTCAGCGTGAATTTGCCGACCGGCTTCAGCTCGAAGGACTTGATATTGATAAGAATGCAGTGCAGAGGATCGAAGCAGGAAAACGTTTTGTCACTGACATCGAACTTAAGGCAATTGCAAAGCTATTAAATACAACAGCCGATGAACTTCTCAGCGACTGAGAGGTTCACCGGCTGTCTTTTACTCACGGTAGTCCGGCCGCACAAACGGCTCCTCGATCCTCCGTTCCGTCAGCATCCCGTATTTTCCCGGATGGCGGTATGCGTTTCCATGGGCCTCAGTCCGTCTGTATTCTCTCAACTGATCCAGGTCAAGTTCAGCAAGGTAAACGGCCTCTTCTCCGCCTGCTTCGAGGATGCACATATCCCTCGATCCTTCCAGATCCGGGAGATACGCCACCCCGTCAAACACTGTGGATCTCCCGTTGCAGTCCGGAACTGTTTCCGGGTAATTACATGTAGCTACTGCAGTCATATTTTCGAAGGCTCTCGCCCTAAGCTGTGAAAGCCGGTTGATCTCCATGGGGCAGGCATTTGGCACAAGGATCAGTTCAGCGCCCTGCAGCATAAGGATTCTCGCGCTTTCCGGGAATTCCCTGTCATAGCAGATCATGGCCCCGGTTTTCACGATTCCGCAGGCCGTATCCAAATCCACAACTGAGAACCCTTCCCCCGGAGTGAGATGCTGTTCTTCGCCAAAATCGCAGGTATGTACTTTCGCATAGGTCAGTTTCCGCTCGCCAAACCGGTCGAAAAGAATCATGGTATTACGCGGATCTCCATCATATTTCTCCAGCAGAGTCACTCCCACCGCCATCTCAAGCTCCCCCGAAAGCTCTCCGAACCGTTTCACGAATAAGCTGTCTGATGCAATTGCTTCCGCCTTCCACTCTTCCGGAGACCGGTTATAGATCCGGTATCCGCAGCTCCACATCTCCGGGAAAAGCGCAATATCCGCGCCCATCTCTTTCGCTCTTCTGCACGCCTTTATTCCTTTTTCCAGATTCTCCTCCAGAGTGCTGCACGGCGCAATCTGCAGCAGCGCTATTTTCAGTATGTTCACTTTCTCTGCTCCTTTCCGGATTCTGCTTACGGCCGCACCGCATATTTGATTACATGATCTCTCTTATTCTCAAACACGTCATAGGCTTCCATGATCTCATCGAGCCCGCAGCGGTGGGTAATCAAGAACTCAGAATCCAGCTTCCCGGAGGCGGTCAGATCCATGATCTCCTGACAGAAGCTTCCGTCCACTCCTCCGGTCTTAAAGATCAGGTTTTTGCCGTACATATCCGGCAGAGGGATCATCTGCGGCTCCTCATACATGGCCACAATGACTACGACGGCGTTTGGCCTGGCGATCTTCCAGGCAGTCTGGAATGTATCCGCACCGCCCGCAGCTTCGAATACCGTATCCGCCCCTCTCCCGCACGTAACGCTTCTGACTGTTCCCCCGATATCGTCTTTTCCCGGAACAAGCGTGATGTCCGCCAGCCCTTTCTCCCGCGCCAGATTCAGACGGTACTCATCCGTATCAATGGCAATGATCTTCGCCGGAGTGTAAAGGCGCGCACACAGCATGGTACAGAGGCCGGTAGGGCCTGCTCCGATCACAGCCACCGTGTCCGCCGGGCTGATCTCACCGATCCGGGCAGCCCAGTACCCGGTGGAAAGAATATCCCCGTTAAAAAGAGCCTGCTCATCTGTCACGTGATCCGGTATGAGGGTAAGTCCGTTATCCGCAAACGGAATCCGGGCATACCCGGCCTGCCCGCCGTCAATGCGGCATCCAAGCGCCCATCCGCCGTGCTCGTCCGTGCAGTTGTTCACGTATCCCTTCCTCTGGAACAGATTGTCGTCAGCGTCACCCTGACAATCGCATCCCGTTCATCCGAGAGTTCCGGCATCGGCCGCTCTTCCAGCGCGATCTGCCCGTTACCTTTATAAACAACTGCTCTCATCTCTATTTCACCTCGTGTTTCATATCAAGAAATCTTTCCGTCCGCAGGTTCAGCACCACTTCCTCCAGGTTCAATTTGGTCTGATCATACTCACAGGCCAGATTATTCTGCATCAGATGAAGTTGTCCGATCACATTCTGGATTCTGTCGTATGTATCCTGCGCCCGTTTTTTCGACTCCGCAATCTTGTCATACACCATCCAGTCCATGAAGATCCCATCGAAAAAGAAGTCTGCAAATTGAAGGAAATCTTCCATTTCCACATAGATGTTCCCAGTGATCCTCTCTGTTACATCCGCAAGCTCTGTCCGGAATCCGCGCAGAGCATTCTGAAGTTCTTTTGTCTTCTCCTGAACCTGGTTCAGACGGTCATATTTCATAATATCGCTGAAAACTCCTCCGCCCAGCAAGTCCATAGTGCTCCAGTTTTTTGCGCTATTTAATCCTTCAAGCACCTCACCGGCGATATAGTATGCCCTGTTTCCGGCGTCCACGGCCTCCGCCACTTCCCGCATCTGATTTTCGAGAAACGCCATCCGGTCTTCCATCCTCATAATATCTTCTGCGCCGGAGATGCCGGAGGACTTGATCCGTTCCCGTTTCTGCTCCAACGCCTCTGCATAGATTCTCTCGCTGTCAGACAGTTCGGAAAGCCGCTGCCGGCATCTGCTGATATCCTCGTCTACGAAGCGAAGTTCACTCTCCGCCGCATCGTATTTCACGGCAGCAGCCCGGGCCTCCTCCTCTTCCTTCGTCATCTTCTCGTCCATCTTTCCTGATACCCGGTAGAAAAATGCAGTGAGACTCCTGCCGTTCAGACGGTCTACGTCCTCCTGTTCTTCCCACATGATCTTTTTCAGTTCTTCGGCCTTGTTCTTTAACTCTGCCTGCTGGAGAAGCAGGTCTCCAAGCTGGGCGTTTATCTTTTCTTTTTCCATAACCTCCTGCTTAAGACGCAGAAGTTCGCTGTCGTAATATTCCATAGTTCCCTCCTCATTTGCCAATTAACGGGTGTCATGCTCCTTTGCCAGCAAAATCCCGATCACGGTTTTCGCATCGTCAAGCTCCCCTGATTTCACCATTTCAAATGCGTCCTGCAGCGGAACCCATTTCTTCTCGATGTCCGCTTCCTCATTTTCCCTCTCAAACTCCGGCACGCCGCTCAGTCCCTTTGCCAGATAGACATAAGTTTTCTCCGTCGTCCACCCGGCGGAATTTAAAAACAGGGTCAGAAACTCAACCTCACCGGCTGCCGTATCCGTCTCCTCTCTCAGCTCCCTTACCGCCGTCTCCTCGGGATTCTCTCCGTCCACGTCCATCTTCCCCGCCGGGATCTCCCACACGGGGCGCCCCATCGGATGGCGGTACTGCCGGATCAGAAGGATACGTCCCCGGTCGTCCATCGCAACGACAGCTACGGCGTCAGATGACACTGCCGTCTCACGGACGAATGTCTTTCCGTCTCCCCGGGTCAGTGTATCCCGCCGGATTGAGGTAATCCTGCCTTTATATACTTCTTCTGATTCCAGTACTTCCGGAATAATCATCGCTGATCTCCACTCCTTTCTTTTCTCAGAATCTTATCCATCTGCTTTCCCTTTGCCAGCTCGTCAATCAATTTATCCAGATAACGAATCTCCCTCATAAGAGGCTCCTCGATCTCCTCCACGCGCACACCGCATACTACACCTTTGATCAGCTTCCTGTTCTCATTTAATTGAGGCGCGTTATAGAAAAAATCCTCATAATTAATCGATGTTGCAAGCAATTTCTCCAGATCTTCCTGACTGTATCCTGTAAGCCACCGGATAATCTCATCCACTTCCTCTTTTGTTCTCCCTTTTCTGACTGCCTTATTTACCAGCAAAGGGTAGATTTTAGAAAGCTCCATTTGATATACCTTTTCATTGTCCATAATATTCTTCCTCCGACAATCATATTTACAGAGATTCTTTCTGCTGCCCTTCTATATTTTCTATAAAATGAACCCGGGACTCATCCCAGTACCCTTGATAAACCCTGTCATTCTGTCCGTCCAGATTCCGCTGGTACATGCGAAAGATAACCGGCATGTCCTTGGGCTGCCACTGCTCTTCATAAGAATACTGATATTTCATCCCCAGTTTTTCCATTACCCTGCCGCTCGCCGGATTATTGACATCATGAGTCGCTGTAAGATACGGAATCCCGTCTTTTCTCACCTGCTCTATGACTGCCCGTCCCGCCTCTGTGACAATTCCCTTATTCCAGAACTCTTTTCTGAGTCCATAGCCCAGGTCGTAGCTGCCGCTCATCTCTATATTAAGATAGCCGATCGGGTAATTATCCTCCTTTAAGCAGATGGCATAATTATAAGCCCTCTGCTGGTGGTATTTGCATTGAAAGCGTTCTTCATAAAATTTTTTTGCTTCTGCCATTGTCCTTACTGGAAGCCAGGGTAAAAACCGATTGACTTCTATATCACTGTAGATTTCATATAAGGCTTTTAAATCCTCTTCCTCAAATTTGCGTAATATAAGGCGTTCCGTCCTAAGTTCCGGAGTATTCATCGCCCTCTTCCTCCTGATATTTCTTTTTCAATTCTGCAATTGCACCATAATGCAAAATATCAAATTCAGCAGGAGCTTTCCGCTTAAGGAATTCTCTGTGTTCCTGTTCCCAGGTGGAGTACTTTCTGCCCGGCTGTACATAAATTGCGCTCCATGATTTTATCATAAAAAAGCTGCGGATATATATCCCGGTATTTTGCATAATCTGATGAAGTCCTCCCCCAGTCAAAGGGAGTTCCTCCATCTATATTTTTATTCGAAATAAGCATATCGTCCACCTCCGTTTTATTATACCTTCTCTCACTGTTATTGAGAAGAATTTTGTTTCAGAAATATTATTTCGAATCCAATTATGAGTTTTTATAATTCGGCATGCAGATTTTACAAATTGCATGTCATTTATTATTGTGGAATTTACATTCACGTGTTATATTAATTCAACATACCGTGTCTGTAGGCGGATATATGGTCAAGAAGATGATCGAAGAGCAGAAAAAGCAAATGTCAGGCAGATAACACACTGCATTTTCAACACAGAACGTCTGATAAAACAGGCATTCTGATTTTCTGGCAAAACCGTTTATAGAAACAGTAAATGTTCGACCTGCTTCATAATAATTCATCTATTCTTTTTCGCATAAGCGTACCAGATCATACTTGTTCCCAGGATTGCTATGAGAATACACACCGCCAGCCCGGTGATGGCGTTCATCTGATTGCTGTTCAGGCTGCTTTTATCCTGAAATGACGCAAGCATCGTTGCCTGCAGAGTAAGCATAGATACCAGCGCATCCGCAACTCCTATATTGCGGATCGTAATCAGGATCGGTGACTGAGTTTTTCTTACCTTGATCATATTGATCAAGGCCATTGTAATCTTATAAAAGGTATATGCCGCTATCGATATAACCATGATCTCTGAATACCTTTTCGCTGTATCCTGAGCTATGGTCAAAAGGACCACACCGCTCAGGGCCAGATTTAAAACCAGAAGGAGTATGCCGTCCATCTTTATTACCGAAAGTTCTTTCTTCCGGATCAGCTGCTTATCTTCCAGGCGCGCTATCTTTCTTCCGGTGCTCACTGCACGATAGCGCATGATCCCCAAAAGACTGTAATATACTGCCATTGTGATGAACCAGGCCGACTGGTTCATGATTCCGATCACACCGTTATATACCGTATATGCCACGTTGATCAAAAATGCCGGCAGTGTCGTCAAAATAGTACGAAATGCATGGTCGTCCAGGAAACGCTCTCCAAACGGATTCTTCTTGATTGATACAATGATCTTATTAATAACGCTATTCCGTAAATCGTGGTAAAGAAACACACACGATGCAATCATTAAGACAGCGGCCAGAACATAAACTGCAATTCCGGCAATCCACGGCAATATTTGCTTTCCAGCCTGTATAACAGAAAGTGCTGCTACTGCTGCTGTGCTCAGATAAACAATCAAATGAATAATTCCCTTTTTCATCTTTCCCGGCGGTTTTTCAGGCTCCGCTTCCTCATAAGCATATCTCCTCAATTGGATCGTCTCTTCATTTACTATGGAATTATGGCTCTGAAATGTTTCCGTAAGATTTGAGAATTGTTTCGGAATTATTAAATTGGGGATTAAAACCAATAAAACGGATTTAACAATTCTAAAAATATGTCCAAAAAGGCTTCTAAAAAAGTATCCCGGAATTTTTCTTTGGCGTATGTTTTCCCTTTTCTTATACTGAAAAGCGCCCGTATCAATGAAATCAACGTAATCAATATAAGATAAAAAATCAGTATTATTAATATAATCAGAAATACTTCCATACAGATTTCCTCCCGGTAATTCTTTAATTTGCTGAATCTCTTCTTCGGACAGACATTCCATCATCATTATTCGATAACCGTCAGTATCTCCTGTATTAACCCGGATGAATCCCGCAGAACATAGGATCTTTCATTTATGGACAGTCCGTTCGTATCAGTAATAAATATGGTGTAGAGCAGTTCACCGTCATCATATGCATACAAGTGTATAATCCTGTCACTGATCCCTGATAAAGAGCCATCCGAAAACGCAGTTCCCGGTGTTCTTCTGTAGGTGTACTGCTGAAACAAATCAATAATGTCCTTCCTCTGCTCTTTCGTCAGGTCGCAATAGTTTTCATTGTCCATATATGGCTCACCATCTTGAATTCCCATTTCAATTTGAGTAATATGGATTTCCTGATTTTCATTTATCAAATCAGAAATTTTCATCGGCCAGAAATACAGTAACAATGCTGCCAGTACTGCTGCAACGATTATCCCTGTTGCTAATACTTTGTATCGCGCCTTTTTCATAATATTTCCCCCTTTATGATACGGGTAGTGTCAAAACTACCATGTTTTTTATTGTTTACAGTTATGTTTTTCCTTGAT
>JAHZHF010000131.1:4407-8217 GCA_019420405.1 Clostridiales bacterium | reverse complement strand
GAATAGGAACTTCCCATTCTCTTTAACATTTTTGTAACTTTATAAGTTTAACCTGATAAAAAATATACATGATATGATGTAACAGTTCAGCCATAGGGCTGTCCGTGAGAGAAAATCATGCTCGCATGATTTTTCGATCGTGCAGTCCTATGAGCTGAGCGCCCGTCAATGAGTAAAACAGCGGCGGCAGCCGCAATAAGCACGCAGTGCGGTTTTACGAATGGCGCGGGCTGAACTGTTACGATATGATAACAGTTCAGCCCGCGTAAACAGTAACATCCGCAGCATTTATCCCAACAAAGCTACAATCCCGAAATACAGGAACACGATCACACCAAGCACGATCCGGTAGTAGCCGAATACCTTGAAATCATGATTCTTTATGTACTTCATCAGGAACTTAATTGCAAAGATGGATACCACAAAGGATACTGCCATTCCGAGGATCAGCAGGCCGGCCTCCATCGCGGTAAACGAGAAGCCGAATTTAAACAGCTTCAGAAGGCTCGCGCCAAACATAACCGGAATCGCCAGGTAGAAGGTGAATTCTGCAGCCGCCCCCCTGGAAACGCCGATCAAAAGAGCTCCTACAATCGTAGCTCCTGACCGGGATGTTCCCGGAATCAATGCCAGCATCTGGAACACCCCGATGATCAGCAGCATCGGCACTGTAAGCTGGGAGATTCTTTTTACTTTCGGTTCTTTTCCTTTCTGATAGTTCTCTACGACAATAAAGAGAACACCATATACGATGAGCATTGCCGCCACTACATACCAGTGGTAAAGCACTTTATCTATAATATCGTCGAATAAAAGCCCTATAACCGCGGCAGGCACACAACCGATCAGGACCTTGATCCAAATCTGCCATGTCATCATTTTCTGCTTTTCCGTCTTCTTGGGAGAAAATGGATTCAATTTATGGAAATAAATCACAACCACAGCCATGATAGCGCCCAGCTGGATCACCACATTAAACATCTCGATAAAAGCATCGCTCTGCCCCAGCTTCAGGAATTCATCCATCAGAATCAGATGTCCTGTACTGCTCACTGGAAGCCACTCGGTGATTCCTTCCACAATTCCAAGTATGATAACTTTCAACACATCTAACATAATTTATTTCCCTCCTCTGAGAATAAATTTCTCAATAACTTCTGCCACTCCCTCTTCTTCGTTTGAGAGCGTGATATAATCCGCAGCGTCTTTCACCTGCTCTTCTGCATTGGCCATGGCGACTCCGAATCCCACTTCCCTGAGCATCACGGTATCATTATCACCGTCGCCGCAGGCCATAATCTCCTCTCGCCTGATCCCAAGCATCTTTCCGAGATTTACCAGACCTGTTCCTTTATTGACGCCTTTTGCATTAATTTCTATGTTATATTTCAGCGATCCTACAAGTTCGAGTCCGCCTTCTGCCTCCAGTTCCCTCCACGCAGCGCGCCGTTCATCCATATCCGCAAAAAGCGCCTGCGTTTTATCCAGCCCACGGTTCTCCCGGTCTACCAGGCCGGCAATATCATCAACAGGGATTCTGGTCTTCCTCATATATTCCCACATATTAGGATTCTTATGGTACTTTTCAATAAGTGCCATCTTATCAGCCTCAGCGTACCCCTGACCGTCAAAATACACCTCTTGTAGAGTATCATATTTTCCGCAGATTTCCAACGCTTTTTTCGCCGCTTCCGCAGAAAGAAGATGTTCTTCAAGAATCCTGCCCGTTCTGGTCTCGATGATCCGCGCCCCGTTCGAGGTCAGAGCATAATCCATCCCCGGAAATGTCCGTAATTCTTCCGGAATTCCCATCCAGGGTCTCCCTGTCGCTGTCAGTACGATCACCCCTCTGTCGAGAGCCGCCTTAATCGCCCTTCGTGTACGGGGTGTAATCTCTTTTTTATCAGTCAGCAGGGTCCCGTCGAGATCCAGCCCAATCATCTTTATCTTATGTTCCATTTCCGCTCCTTTCACCGAATACAGTATTTTTATTTTATCAGAGTTTGCCAAAGAGTGCAATTTGTAGTATAATGAATATCCGACAATGGATCATGGTTCCAGAATGGCCGGTTCCAATCTTACGGCTGAGCTGTCACCAAAATTATACGCAGAAAGGATTTAGAGATATGAAACCCTGCAAAAAACAGTGGCTGCAGACGGGTATCGCGTTGGTCTGCTCACTTGCAATTGTACTTTCAGTTTTCCCTACATTCGCAGATGACAGTATTGATGAGCTCGAAGGGCAGACAACCGCCCTGGAAGAGGAGCTCGCCGGCATCAATCAGGAAATTCTCGATTTAACAGAACAGCTTTCTACAACAGAAATGCAGATCGAGATTCTGAACGGTGAAATCGAACGTACATCCGACGCTTTAGCCGAGGCTGAAGCAAATGAGGCTAAGCAGTACGAGGATATGAAAACCCGCATTAAATATATGTATGAACACGGCAATGCAACACTGCTGGAGATGCTTTTTTCCGCAGAGGATATGGCCGATTTTCTGAACAAAGCGGATTTCATTGAAAATCTGAGCGAATACGACCGAAATGCTCTGGACAGCTTAAAGGAAGTCCACCAGCAGATCGAAAATGAAAAGGCTACGCTTGAAACTCAGCAGAGTTCTCTCAACGAATTACAGGCCAGCCTTGAGTCCCAGCAGGCAGATCTGCAGGCAAAGGCGGACGCTACTTCAACAAATCTTGCAGATGTACAGCAGCGGCTTGAAAAAGCCAGAGAAGAGGAAGCTGCCCGTCTGGCAGCGGAAGCAGCAGCAAAAAAAGCCGCGGAAGAAGCCGCCGCTTCTGCCGGAAATAACAGCGGAGGAAGTTATGACAATTCGATCATCAACGGGGGCGGAATTTCTGTTTCCACCGATGATCTGCACCTCCTGGCCGCTATCATTCAGTGTGAAGCATATCAGCAGTACGATGCGCTTCTCGCAGTTGCTACAGTGATTATGAATCGTGTGGAAAGCCCGCTTTTTCCGAACTCAATCAGCGGCGTCGTCTATGCCAGCGGACAGTTCGAACCCGTATGGACAGGCCGTCTTGATGCTGTCCTGGAAAGCGGTCCGACCAGCCTGTCCCTGCAGGTTGCGCAGGATGCGATCAACGGTTCAAGACTTGCGGCCGTAGCTGACTGCTATTACTTCCTGTATGCAGGAACCGGACATTCCGGAATTAATATTGGAAATAATGTATTTTTCCAGACCTGGTAAGGAATCCGGCGACTTCGAAATGTAATGTAGCAAAACTTAAATCTGGGAAATAACGTTAACAGGGCAAATGGAACTTGCTTAAATGAAAGGAGCTGTTCCATTTGCCCTGTTGTTTTGTAATAGTTCAGCTATTTAGTTCACTAGCTCCCTGGCGTAAAACTTCTGAAAATCAGAGAGTCTTTTCAAGACGTATTCTGCGGGAGTGGAGGATATTTCCAGGTTCCGCTCCAGGAAATAGAGAAACTAAAGAAGTCCCGGCTACGGACTAAAAACAAGAACAGGCGGGGAGCAACTCGCTTTCGCTCAGACAATCTCCCCGCCTGTCCTAACGTCCGTAACCGCCACTTCAAGTTTCGCAAATTTCCTTCCGAAGTCGCCTGTCAACATCCCCCACTCCCACAGAAAGGCTTTCGAAATAACTGTTGTTTTCCAGAAGCTTCGGGCAGGAAGCCAGTGAATATATAGCTTCCAAAAGTAAGGCACGGCCGGAGGGATTTTCGAAACCGATAGCCCTCAAGCTGCGCCACTTTCTACGTTTTCAGCATATTTAGTCATTAATATTTCCCATTTGTACAGCCCAGGAAGCGGAGCA
>JAHZHF010000131.1:0-4397 GCA_019420405.1 Clostridiales bacterium | reverse complement strand
AAAGGTTTTCGAAATAACTGCTGTTTTCCGGAAGTTGCAGACAGGAAGCCAGTAACCATATAGCTGCTAAAGACAGCAGGCGCGGCCGGAAGGCTTTCCGGTCTTGGAAGCCCTCAGGCCGCGCCATTACTGCGTTTTCAGCCCATTTAGGCAATAATATTTCCCGTTTGTACAGCCCAGGAAGCGGAGTGGACGGTTGGAGCATACTTTCTGGGGAAGGAGACAGCCGGGAGATGTGACTTTGGAACGGAACATCGAGCGGCTGTCTTCATTTCACAGAATAAGCGTGCCAACTCCCCGCCGCTTCCGGATGTGAGCCGACGGGCAATGTTAGAGCCCTAAATAGCTGCAAACAATCTTGAAAAGTCCCCCATAAACAGCAGCCCGGCAGCCGCAACCGCATATGTTACATTGACGACCAGGCACAGTTTCATCAGAGTATTTTTTACGTTTCCCGCCGCATATGCGGCGACTGTAAAGATCCCGGAAAAGATCATAAATGCGGCGTAGCTTAAAACCAGGATTTCTGCCGCCGGGGATTCAAGGGCCCAGTCGAATGACCGCAGGGGGAAGATGGTCCAGGGAACGAGAATCATGAGTGCGCTGACTGCAGTTAAAATTTTATCTTTCATTTTCATTTCTGTAGATCTCCTTTCGTTGGGTGTCGAATATTTCAAACTTTACTTCCGTTCGGCGCGCCCGAAATTGAAACATGTAACCGCCAGGCAGAGGACGGTAATCGCTGCGGCAACCGGAATCCAGGGGACAAGATCCACCTGTGTATCTGACATGTTTGCAGCCAGATTCCCATATTCCGCGGTGATCACGTAGAACGGATAGCACATCGGGTACAGAAACCAGATCTTTGTGTTGAGGATCAGCACGCTGGGCACGATAGAGGCAAGGCCGATCCCTACGGAAAATACCGGAGTCTGGATGCACACAGCGATCAGCCAGAATACGGCGGTCATGGGAATCGCAGCCAGGAATAAAATGCCGGTCTGTTCCAAAATATAGCCGGGCGGCAGGAAGAAGTCATAATCCAGAGAGGCGGACGCGATTGCGGCGCTGATATAATACGCTCCCATGTTAATCAGAAAATATACAGCGGAGAGCGCCAGGAGAACTGTATATTTAGCTGTGCACAGCGCGGCGGTGTTTACGGGGAGTGCAAGCATTTTCAAAATGCCGTTGTTCGTGCGTTCGGTCTGGCTGATCAGAACCGTGCAGACCGCTGTGACTGCAGGGAAGATAAACCAGGTCATCCCCATAAATCCCTGGATAAAGAAGCTGTTCTCCGGGGAGATCCCCACATCCTGCATCTCAAACTGCATGTCCGCATTGATTACCGAGGGCAGCCATAGAATAAATGAGGCTGCGAGCAGGATCGGAAGGATTTTTGACCTCCGGATTTTCTGAAATTCAACCTGAATCAGTGACAGATATTTCATGAGAAAAACCTCCTTGCTTTGACAATGATAAATTCTGCGCCGCAGATTATTACAGTTTCCGCTGCGGCGGCATTACAGAAGCGGACTGCCTGATCCGTGGCCATACCCGGAAGTATCTGAAAGGGCAGGGCGTATGGGAACAGGGACAGCGCGAAGTTATCCGCAGGAAGCATGGATGCGGTGAAAATGCACAGCACGCCGATCCCAAGCATAACCCACATATTCTCACACAATGATGAGATTACAAGCGACAGAGCCAGGGACGGAAGGGAGAGCAGAAGAGCAAATCCCGCGGCCAGAAGTGTGTCGCAGACGACAGTGGACGGACTGTCGGAAAACCAGTGGATGCCGCAGAAGATAAGCGACCCTGTCTCGACCGCCAGCATGAAAAGAAACGCAGGGAGAAGCAGCGCTGTCTTTCCGAAAAAGAGCGAGGTTTCATGCCGGGGAAGGGAAAGCATCTTCTGGATTCCATTGTCAGCAAACTCAATGTGGTAGAGGATACAGGCTCCTGTGAGGAGAAGAACAAGATTGAGCATCGTGATCATCTCCCAGTTGTTCTCCATAAGGATCTGGACCGCAGGCATGTCAAGCCCGGTGAAAAGTTCCGAGCGAAAGGACATGTTGAGAAGGGGGAAAGCTGCCGCCAGGATTCCTCCGGCAGCGAGGGCCGGGAAAAATCCGGTTCTGCGGATTTTCTTATACTCTAAATTTATACTCATCTTGCATCCTTCCTTTCTCTTCCGGAAACGCCGCCAGATCTGGTTTTGCCGGGCTGTTCTGTGGAGGCGGGGACGGGTGCTCTTCCGGAGGCGGAGGCAGAGCGGCCTCTCAGCATATTGTCATCCTCGATCAGAGCCAGGAACATATCTTCCAGATTATCCGTCGGGTATCCGCGCATGGCGGCGCTGTCTTTTAATTCTTCCAGAGTGCCCTCAAAAAGAAGACGTCCGTGATTTAAGATTCCGATATTGTCTGCCATCAGCTCGATCTCGGAGAGAAGATGGGAGGAGACGAATACGGTGCAGTTGAACTTTTCGGGAAGGGAACGGATCAGCATACGGATCTCGTGGATTCCCACCGGGTCCAGCCCGTTGGTAGGTTCGTCGAGGATCAGGATCGGGGGCCTGCCAATGAGCGCTCCGGCCAGGCCGAGTCTCTGCTTCATGCCGAGGGAGTATTTTCTGGCAAGCCTTTTCCGGTATGGCGTCAGCCCCACAAGTTCAAGAGCGTCGTCTACGGAAGACTTCGGAAGCCCCAGGATACGCCGGATGATATCCAGGTTTTCTTCTCCGGTCAGATTGCCGTAGAAAGCAGGCGCTTCGATGAAAGATCCGATTTCCCTCAGGATTTTCACCCTGTCCTGAGGATAATGCTTCCCATTGATGGTAAATGATCCGGCTGTGGGGCGGGTCAGCCCGAGGAACATTTTCATAGTGGTAGATTTCCCCGCGCCGTTTGGTCCGACGAAGCCGTAGACAGATCTTTTCGGTACGTGAAGGCTGATGCCGTTTACTGCGGTGAAGCCGGAGTATGTTTTCGCAAGATTTCTGGTTTCTATCATATTCATAATGGTGCTGCTCCTTTCTGAACTGTTACGTTTTCCTTACAGCCATTATCATAGAACTCCAACCTTACATTCACATTCTCCCTGCCTTACAATTACCTTACATTTTGGATGAGTGTTAGAAAAGCAGATGGTTCTGTGATAAAATGTCAGGGTGAAAGGATGGAGGTTGAATATGAGTCTGGATTATCTTAAGAAAAAACGCATCCTTCTGGTAGACGACGAGCCGGAGCTTCTTGCGATGGTGCGCTCGATCCTTGAAGAAGAGGGATATGAGAATATAGAGACAGCGAAAAACGTGGGGGAAGCTGTGGGAAAAGCAGAGGCATTTTCGCCTGAGCTGGCAGTCCTGGATGTAATGCTGCCGGATGGAGACGGATTTGAATTGATGGAAAAGCTGCGCCGGATGGATGACTATCCGATTCTGTTTCTCACGGCCAGAGGGGAAGATGAAGATAAGTTCACCGGATTCGGTCTGGGTGCGGATGATTATATCGTAAAGCCGTTTCTGCCGCAGGAGCTTTTGTTCCGTATTGCAGCGATCCTGCGCAGAACTTATAAAGAGGAAGATCCGCTGGTGCGGCTGAAGTGCTGCAAGATCGATTTCTCACGGGCAGAGGTGGAGAGGGGCGGAGAGCGCATCCCGCTTACCGCCAAGGAATACGAGCTGCTGTCTGCCCTGTACCGGAATGCCGGGCGGATCGTGACGATCGATGCTCTCTGTGAGGCGGCCTGGGGTGATAATCCTTATGGATATGAGAACTCTCTGATGGCGCACATCCGGCGGATCAGGGAGAAGATCGAGGAGAATCCGTCAAAACCTGCGTCTCTGGTCACAGTAAAGGGGCTGGGATATAAACTGATTGTGGAGGGAAGATAAGATGAAGAGCGTTCCGAAACTGATCCGGAGATTCGCCGGGATACTGGCAGTCAGTCTGTTTCTGTTTTTGGTACTCAATGTTACACTGCTCGTATCCTGGAGCCTCGCCTACTCTTCAAGCGGGGGGACGTGGAGCACGGCCCAGGAAGCGGCAGATGCCATGAGCCGAACGGAATCGGGATATGTTCTTTCGGATTACATGCAGAAAGAGCTGACAGAGCGGAATATCTGGGCACTGTACATTGACAATACATCGCTGGAGATCCTCTGGCATTCGGACAATCTCCCGGAGGACATTCCCCTTGCATATACAGCTTCGGACATTTCAGGTCTGACAAGAGGGTATGTCAATGACTACCCGACATTTACGGGCCAGGGGACGGACGGACTGATGGTGCTGGGGTATCCGAAACAGAGTTACTGGAAGCATATGTATCCGAGCTGGGATTTGCAGATGATCGCCGATGCGCCGAAAACAGTGGGGATCGTTCTCGGAGCC
>JAHZHF010000130.1 GCA_019420405.1 Clostridiales bacterium | reverse complement strand
TGCACTTAAACATCTCTTCGGCCTGTTAGATTTTCCGGATTCCGGAACGGAACATTGAACGGCTGTCTCCCTTTCGCAGAATAAGTTTGTCAACTCCCCGCCCGCTTCCGGACGTTTCAGACGGAAAGTGTTAGTGCACTAAATAGCTGATCTCCCTCACCGGTTCACCTGATGTCTCCGGAAGCACACATACGCCGCCCCGGACAGAACCACCGCGCACAGCCCATTTACGATCATTGCCGCCACAGGCCAGGTTACGGTCAGTCCTCCAACGCTGTACACCAGATACGAGCTGAATGAAAACTCCGAGATTTTCTCCGGGAGAAGAGCCAGTACATGTTTCCACAGATATCCGCCTCTGTTCAGGGAGAGGAACAGCGGTACGCAGAGGAATAAGAATGTAGTGATAATGACACCGTAAGGATTCTTCATCAGGGATGACAGAATAAGAACCACTCCCATAACCCCAAGTGTCATAATATATCCCATCACCAGGATCAGTCCGCAGGCTTCTGCCGCAGTGAGGTTATACCCTATGGACATATCTTCATACAGTGCCTGAACCGGCAGATTCCAGCCGTCCAAACCCATTACGGCAAGATAGATTCCTGAGAAAATACCCATGGAAACCCAATACACCACCGTGGTGAAGAGGAAGGAGGATATAAGCTTCGCCAGGATCAGCCTGCTCTTCCCATAGCGCATCCCGAGAAGAAGGGAATCGCATTTTGTCTGGTATTCTCCGGCGAACATGGGTGCAATGCCGATGCCGACTGCCATCATGATCAGGATGATAAGCGACGGAGAGTTGAGCAGCTCCCACCACGCCCGGTTGTATCCGGTTGCGTATTGGCCCACTTCGTTGTCCTTTTCATTCCACCAGTCTGCCTCAGAGGCAGTAATCTCATTTCTGGAGACCGCGCTGCTTAAGCTCTCCTGCACCCTGTCTTTTCTCGCCTCATAGAGATCCTTTCCCACACTTTGGGAAAGGACGTCCCGCATCGAATCATTGTACTGTTCAGCCGTGCGGTATGCGTTGACGACCGGCCTCAGGATATGGCGGTTTGGAATATACCAGTTCAGGTACATCTCCTCCGAAAGATACATCATGTCCCGGTTGTCCGACGATGTGTCCGGATTCTGCGTATAGGAAAGGTATTCTTCCGTATACTTATCTGCTGTCTCCTGATCCAGCGTCGCTTCTTTCTGATACTCTTTCATCACTTCTACCGCCTCAAGCCCGGTGACCTGATTCCCATTCTGATCCGTCTCACCTGCCAGCCTTATATTAGACCAGGCAGAGAAAACAAAAAACAGGATGCATCCGGCCACTGCGAACTGTGTCAGTCTGCTGTTCCAGATTCGTTTCCACTCATACCATATCATTCGCCTCATCTCATATGCCTCCTTTCGTTTTCGGCGCCGCCTCATCCGCAAAACATTTCAGATACAGATCCTCCAGTGTCGGCTCCTCCCGGTTTGCATCCGGGCATGGACGGACAGCGCTGATCACTCTGGCTTCCACTACATTCCCTATATTTCGTGAGTTCGCTACTGTATATTTCTTTTCAAACGCGAGCCATTCCCGTGCCGGAACCCGGCAGGACCAGACCATCCCTTCCGCATCCATGATCAGTTCCTCCGCCGTCCCCTGCATCAGAAACCGTCCTTTTTTCATGATGATCACCTCGTCTGAGATATACTCAATATCCGATACGATATGGGTGGAGATGATAATGATCTTATCCCTGGCCATCTCAGCGATTATGTTTCTGAAATATGCCCGTTCCTTCGGATCAAGCCCCGCGGTGGGCTCATCCATAATCAGTATTTTCGGATCGTTTAAAAGCGCCTGGGCAATCCCCAGCCTGCGCTTCATTCCGCCGGAGAATGTACGGATCTTCCTCTTCATGTCCCCATCCAGGCTGACCATCCGCAGAAGCTCCTTCGTCCTCTTTCTGGCATAGTGGGGTTCCAGTCCTTTGACCGATGCGATATAGAGCATGAAATCCTCCGCTGTAAATCCCGGCGTATATCCGAATTCCTGTGGAAGATACCCCAGGATATCTCTGAATGCTTCCCCCATCTCCACATTGTTTTTTCCGTCTATCTTCACCTCTCCCGCCGTGGGCGATACGATCCCGCAGATCATCTGCATCAGCGTCGTCTTTCCCGCGCCATTTGCTCCCAGGAATCCGTAGATTCCCTCCGTGAGCTCTGCATTTACATGATCCACGGCAATCCGGTTTTTAAACTGCTTAGACAGCCGCTCCAGTGTTAATCTCATCTGCAATCCCTCCCGATTTTTTCATAAATTTCACCGTCTGCCAGACAGTTGCCGCCATGGCCGCCGCGCCCAGGAGCAGCCACACTGACACTGCATCCAGGCCGTACACGTCCGCCCCCACAGACTGGGGCATCACAAAGAACAGAGCCAGCATTCCCGCCCATCCTGCACACCAGGCCATAGCATTTTCCTCCCGGCACCGTGTGAGAACCGCCATGCACCCTGCACACATCCCGAGGTAGGGAACCGTGCCGTACAGAAGGAGCTGCCACGCTGCCCCCTGCCCGGACGCTGTCATCGTCAGAGCCGAAACGATAAAGACCACGGCGTCAATGAGGCCGAAAAGGATCAGGCGCACAAGAACGACCTGTCTCACCGAGTGCTTTGCAGTCAGGAGAATCTCCATCATTCCCGGGCAGCAGGATTCCCAGAGTTCGTTCGCATTGACCAGGCACAGAAGCGGGCCGGTCATGGACACAAACGTCCACAGCCACATATCCGTCCATCCCGCGCTTCCCGGCAGAACCAGGATCAGCAGAAGCGCCAGACCTGCTTTCAGCAGCCACGTATGAGGACGTATAAACCTAAGCTGGTTTATAAAAAACGTTCCTCCGCCCATCCGCACCTCTTCCGGATGGAAATAGAGCTGACACGCTTTTTCAACGGTTTCCTCCAGAACGCTTTCCCTCCGGCACTCCGGCTGGTATTGATCCAGTATTTTTTTCAATTCTCTGTCCATTCTCTCTCACCTCCACTGCAGAGTGTTTCTTTCAGCTTCCTTTCCGCCTGCTTCAGTCTGTAGCGCACCGTGGATGGAGGGATTCCCGTCACAGCGGATATATCCCGGATCTTAAGCTCCTGATAATACCGCAGGATCACAAGATCCCGTTCCTCAGCCTCCAGACTGTCCAGCGCTTTCCGGATCTCAATCCGCTCCACCGCCTGTTCGAGTTCTGTCTCTGCGGCTTCTTCATCTGCCTCCTCCAGGTAAGTTTCTTTCTTCTTTCTGTAACAGTCCCGGATCAGGTTGCCGGCGATCACATACAGGTAGTTTCTCAATTTTCCAAACTCCCTGTATCTTCCCATATTTCCAAGAAATTTAAGAAACACTTCCTGGGTCAGATCCTCCGCCGTCTCCCTCTGTCCCGTATGTCTCCAGCAATACCGGTAGATCTCATCATAATTCTCACGGATCAGGCGCTCCATATATTCTCTGTCATAAATGATTCTGTCAGTCAAACGATTCTCAAACACGTAAGGGCCCTTTCTGAATTTTCACTGTATTCATTCTCAATTTGGAAAGCTTTCTATAAAGTATAACGTCCGGCAGGCGGAAAAAAGCAAAAACTTTCCTATGAAATAAAAAAACCGGAGATCTGGATCTTTTCATCCAGAAAACTCCGGCTTCTCAATTGACAGCTGTTCACTTTCACTGTTCACTTTTTATTAAAACGCTTTGAAATCATACTGGTATGGAATTTTGTTTGCTTCCTCCGGCCGGACCACAGCGCTGCACACTTCCTGCCACAAGGAAGCCACCGAGTCCTCACCTTCCCGGATATCATCAATCACAATACCTCCCTCTCTGCTCAAAAGGGAATACGCCTCATCATCTCTTCCCGTCCGGTGAAGAGCCTGTGCATAATAGAACTCAAGCTTTCCGATCCCCTGCTTCTCTTCCGGAAGTTCCTCATAGACACGGCACAGTTCTACGTTCTCTCCCGAAAGATCCAGTATCTTGAATCCTTCTTTCAAATATCCGGTATCTTCCTTCTTCATCCGGATTCCCTTCATGATCCACCCGGCAGCCGATTCCTTCTCTCCTACGGCGAGATATGCGCAGGCCAGCCCATGGCATGCCCAGGGATTTTCTCTCAATCTCCATGAAATCTTTAGTTCTTCTACCGCCCGGCCGTATTCCTCCGCAGTGATCAGGCCGATTCCCGCCTGATAGTGGGCGTACCAGTTTTCACGGTTTTCATTCTCAAGCGTATGTAAAAGGAAGTCCAGATTTCCTTCATCGATCAGGAATTCGTCCGGAGTCTCCTCCGGTTCCGGACAGTGGAGTTTGCCCGTCTCAAAAAACGTCTTCCAGTTCCTGAGTGATTCCGAATCCGGCGTAAATTCCAGATGGGAGGTCCATTTTCCCCGTTTTTTCAACGCGCCGCATCCACTTCCCGAAGAGATCAGACGGGCTTTTTTCTTCGCCATTTCCGCAGACTTCCTGAGACGTTCCTCCATCATATCTCCGCAGCGGGACTCCATGAGAAGCCCTGTCACTTCACGCTCTCTGTCAGCATGGTTCCCCTGCATTGCCTCTTCTGAAACCTGTACCGCACCGTACTGCTCCAACCACTCCCACGCCGTATGGGGCGCCATCGGGAGACATCCGTACTGAGTCTTCGCAAGACCTGCCTGAATCTCCGTGTATCTTCCGGCCTTATCGGTCAGAAACTCCTGCCAGTGATCCGACGCCTGTCCGTTTCCCCATGAAAAGAGCTTCCGGCCCTTAAGTCTCTTCGTCGAGCGCTGCAGAAGGCCATATCCGCTGCTGTTTACATTTGCAATGTATTTCGGCTTTTCCTCCGGTACGTCAAAGAAGTAGTCTACGGAGCGCGGGATTTTCTGATAATCCGTAATATCCACCCCGTCCACCACAGGGATATCCACTTTAAATACCGCACCATCCGCATAGGTAAACGCTCTCTCCGCCGGAACGACCACCCGTCCGCCCTCATACTCAGGAACGGCCATATTGCTCCACCAGTACATCGGAACGACCTCGGTGCTCTCATTGACAATACGCATCCGGCAGTTTAAGAACCGATCCTCCTCAAGAAGCCAGAAATCCATCTGGTATGTCACCCTGCGAATTCGCTCATACTCGTACATCCTGAGCACGGGCGCACCTTCCTCCGTCTCAGTCACCGCCACGTAAAGCGGGTCCGTTGTAAACGGATTGTGGCCGATGATCCCGATATTCCACTCCACGCCGCCGCTGAACCAGGCGTTTCTAACAGCCAGATTGCTGAATCTGAGCACATCGTTTGTGTAGAGCAGATTCTCTCCTGTCGTCTTATCCCACAGTTCCCAGAGCCTTCCGCCGTACTCCGGCAGGAATACGGCTCTCAGGAAATCATTTTCCAGCACCGCGGTGCGGACCTCTTTTTCTTTCAGTTCTCTTGTATAGCAGTTATACTGACGATACGGGTACGCGTTCTTTCTTCTCCCATACCCCTCGTAAATTTCATCATCTTCATCCAGCAGAAATTCCAGATCGTTCTGAAGAATATGCTCACCCAGAACATCCGGCACACTACACGGTTCACCCAGATCAGCTCCCCGCATTCTCTCTGTCTCAAATCTCAGTTCCGGTCTCATTGCCTTTCCCCTTTTCTTTTTATTTTCGTTTTTCAAAGCAAAGCGGGCAGGCACAGTTCAACTCCCCTCCACTCAATCTTGAGGGCTTGAACACTTTGCGCGCCGCAGCTATGCCGCTTTAAAAAGCGTATCATATCTGCGGCTCCATGACAATGGATCAGCATTTATATTTCGTGCTTTTTAATTTAGGATTCTTGTCATAAATAAAGTGGTTCAAAAGTACCACCGCCAGACTCAGGATCAGAAGAAGATAGAAGTTAATTCCTCTGCTCACCAGCATAGACGGAATCAGGTATGCACCTGTGAACACATGGACAAAAACGGTCTGATACATAAGTTCCGTAATCCCCTGAGCCCCTGGCAGCGGGAGCATGTCCACTGCGATGTAGACCGCAGCCTGCAGCAGGATCACTTTCACCGCGCTGGTACCCTCGAGTCCGAATCCCAGATAAACCATGTAGGTCAGAACAAACACACTGGATCTCTGCAGAAATGTTACAAGGACGACGCAGAGAAGATTCCTTTTATGATCTTTCAGCCAGCTCACCGCCTGCTGGTAGCTGTCCACAAAACCGTGGATCTTCTCCTCCCTTTTATCAGACGGCTTCCAGATCTTCATCCGGATCAGCAGCTCCTCGAAAAACTGCGCTCCCTTTAAAATCACCCGGGGACAGAGCATTACTCCGAGGATCAGGACCACCAGCACCACATTGAGCGTAAGGCCGAGAAGATACAGGGGGAAATAATGTCCCAGTTCTCCCCTGAGCGGAGCGGACCAAAAGAGGAGGATACCGATTCCCATGACAACCAGGACGAATTTGTATGCCAGAGCAACCGTCATAAGAACTACCGTGCTGTCCGAGCCCCTGTTCCCGTCTTTGTTCATATAGTAGAGCTGAACCGGCTGCCCTCCGGTGGCTGACGGCGTGATACCCGAGTAAAAAAAGCCGATAAACGAGTACTGAATACACCGGAAGAGTGAACTGCCTTTTTCCCTGTTTTTATTCGCTTTCATCGCCCGGAGCAGATACCAGATCATATACCCCTCCGCACATACAAAAAATATGGCCAAAGCGACGGAAGGTATCAGATACCACATGGACATTCTCCTAATCGCCCGGGCGATCTCCGACAGATCCCGCCCGCCGAGCAGTGCATAAAAGGTCAGCACCATAATCAGAAGGAACAGCGCGATCTGGAGCGCCCGCTTTTTGCCGCTCATAGCCGCTCCCTCCCGGCCTGTTTCCCTCTGGCCTGTGCATATGCATTTCCCGCATATGCCGGGCGGATCAGCCGAAAGGCTGGTGCTCTGTAACCGTAACCACGATGGACATTCTCAGTCAGCCGCCGCAGACTTCCCTCGTATATCTTCTGTTTCTTTTCATATTCATAGAAGTCTTTCGGAGTTACCAGCGAAAAATGCTTTCCCCATTGAATCACCCCCGCCTCCTCCAGAAGCCTGGCCACATAGGACGAGCAGGTGTAGTGCCTTTTCTGATAGAACGGGCGGTTCATAAGAATAAAAGGAAGTCCGAGCACTGCGTAATGATATCGAAATCTCATCTCCATCGCTTCGTTCAGCCTCTGTTCGATATACGCTTTCTGTTCCGGCGTACACTCAAGACTGCATATCATATAGTCTGCATCCGGAAATGCCCGCAGGATCTTCTCCTTATCTTCCTTCTCAAATCCGGCGATAAGCGGAACGGACGGATGCCTTCTCCCGATGCTGTACGCCTCCTCAAGGAACGGATCCAGTGACAGCGCCACATGGATATATTTCTGCCGGATCACCCTGCGGATGATTGAGGCGAACAGCCCCGGTGTATCGACAAGTGCTATGTAAATTTGTGCCATAAATATGTATGCCTCCCTTTTGATTCCTACTGGAACTGATAAATCTTCCTGGCGAACCGGTATCCGCCTAGCGTGAGCTTCCCACCCAGTCTCCCGGGCAGATAAGTCAGCCCCGAAAGAGTCGAATATCTCAGCTTATGGTAAAGCGCCGGATTAAACTCCCGAATCCGTTCCCACATATCCCGCCTTTTTTCCCTTGCCTCCTCCGTCCGGATCAGAAGCAGATGGATCGATGAGATGGACAGCATAATAGAAATATTTCTTGTCATATAGGAAGCCAGTTTCGGATGATGCTCCCGCACTTCATCGAGATCCACACATCTGGCAACCAGATCAGTCACCCGGATCTGCTGGTCGATCCGATTCATCAGCACTTTTTCATTTACAGACTGGTCATCCCGCCCCAGGTAGTAATGATACAGATCGAGATCCTCATAGCATATCGTCTCCGTAAAGGGGAGCGGCTGATAGGAGAACAGATTGTCCACATAAAATGTGTGTTCCGGAAGCTTCACATTTGATCTTCTCAGCACATCCGTCCGAAACATCAGCGCATGCATAATCAGATATTGGGACGGCCGGAAGCGTCCGATCGTATCCCAGGTACAGATGTCTCCGTCGGGGAAAACATTTCTGTAATCCATAACGCGGCTCGTGCCTTCGTCCAGATGGTCATACACATAATTGCATACAAACAGATCCGGGAGCCCGGCCTCCATCTTAT
>JAHZHF010000013.1:21438-27598 GCA_019420405.1 Clostridiales bacterium | reverse complement strand
ATATGGTCAAAACTTCGCTCCGCTTCCGGCCGTATTTAACAGAAAGTGTTATTGAACTAAATAGCTGAACATTACTTATTTAATTTTGTGAATTATTGACTTTTCTATAGGTTGCGACTAAACTGATTATCATACAAATGATTTTGATGGTCAAGCGTTTGAGGAGGATTTTCATGATAAATAATGACTGGGAGAGGTTCGGAGATGAACTGCGAAGAACGATTCAAAACGCTGTGGATTCCCGGGATTTCAGCAGGCTGAGTCAGACGGTTTCCGATACGATCGGACAGGCGATGGATAATGTGTCCCGGGGCTTGAAAAACGGCGGGTGGTACAGAGATAACCCGATGAATGGCGGATGGAACGGGCAGCGGGGCCCGGATCAGGCGTGGAGCGGACAGCAGGACGCATATCAGCAGGGACCGTACCGGCAAGGGCCGGAGCGGCCAGGTTCAGACTCCGTTGGATTCGGAACAGCAAAGAAGCAGCCGCTCTATTTGAAGGGAACATCCACGAAAGTCGGAGGCGTTTTTCTGGCGGCAACAGGATATGTTTTCGGGGCGGGATCACTGATCTTTCTTCTGCTTTTATGCCTGGGTGCGTTTGCTGCGGGCTGGGAGCTTGCGCTGCAGATATCGGCAGCCGTCTTTGGAGTTGGTGTGGCCGCTTTTGCGGTGATGGCCTGGGCCGGAACAAGTATGGTGTGTGAAGTGGGACGTTTCAGAAAATATGTGAAACTTCTCGGAAACAGGGAATACTGTGAGATCAAAGAGCTGGCTCAGAAAACAGGACGTTCGGTAAAAAGTACGGTCAAGGATCTGAAAAAGATGATCAAGAAAGGCTGGTTTCGTCAGGGGCATCTGGATGAGCAGGCTACATGCCTGATGGTAAGTGATGATGCCTACCGTCAGTATACCGGGCTGATGGAGCGGATGCGCAGGGAGAAAGAAGAACGGGAAGCCGCTGCGGAGAAGCAGAGACAGGAGTATTCAAAGCTGTCTCCTGAGATAAAAAAGATTGTGGAAGCCGGAGACGAATATGTGAGAAAGATCCGGGAGGCAAACGACGCCATACCGGGAGAGGAGATTTCGGCAAAGATCTCAAGGATGGAGATGCTGGTGGACCGTATTTTCGATCGAGTGGAGCAGAATCCGGAGTCAGTGGATGATATCCGAAGGCTGATGGAATATTATCTGCCGATGACGATCAAGCTTCTGGACGCCTACGAGGAGCTGGATTCTCAGCCGGTACAGGGAGAAAATATCATTTCATCAAAACAGGAGATTGAGAAGACACTTGATACGCTGAACACGGCATTTGAAAAACTGCTGGACGATCTGTTCCAGGATACGGCGTGGGATGTTTCATCGGATATTTCCGTGCTTCATACCATGCTCGCCCAGGAGGGGCTGACTGAGGACGGACTGAAAAATGGTGGAAAGAAGTAAAAAACGTGTAGTATGGAGGAGAACGACATGAGCAATGAATTTCAGAATTTTGACACAACACCGACGCTGACACTTGATCCGTTCCAGGCGCAGGAGGAGAAAAAGCCGCTGGCGCCGGAGCCGGAACAGCCGGTGATGGATGAGAGCATATTGTCTGACGAGGAGCGCAGAATGGTAGATTCATTCGCTCAGCAGATCGATCTGACAAATTCCGCTCTCGTGCTCCAGTACGGTGCGGGAACACAGAAGAAAATGGCGGATTTCTCCGAGTCTGCTCTGGAAAATGTAAGGTCAAAAGATCTCGGAGAAGTAGGAGAACTCTTAAGCAGTGTGGTAAAAGAGTTGAAAGATTTTGACGAGGAGGAGGAAAAGGGATTTTTCGGAATCTTTAAGAAGGTGTCCAATAAGATCGAGTCTATGAAGGCGAAGTACGCCAAGGCGGAGACAAATGTAAACGAGATCGTGAAGGTGCTGGAAAAGCATCAGGTACAGCTCATGAAAGACACCGCGCTCCTGGATAAGATGTATGAACTCAACCTGACTTATTTCAAGGAACTTTCCATGTACATTCTTGCAGGGAAAAAGAAGCTGGCAGAGGTGAGGAATACACAGCTTAAAGAGCTGACGCAGAAGGCGAATCTGTCCGGACTGCCGGAAGACGCCCAGGCTGCCCGGGATCTGGAGTCCATGTGCAGCCGTTTTGAGAAGAAGATCCATGATCTGGAGCTGACCAGGATGATCTCCATCCAGACAGCGCCTCAGATCCGGCTTGTTCAGAATAACGATACTCAGATGGTAGAGAAGATCCAGTCTACGATCGTAAATACGATCCCGCTGTGGAAGAGCCAGATGGTGCTTGCCCTCGGCGTGGAACACTCTGCGCAGGCGGCGGAAGCACAGCGCCAGGTGACGGATATGACCAATGAGCTTCTGAAGAAAAATGCGGAGAAACTTAAGATGGCTACTGTGGAGACCGCGAAAGCTTCCGAGCGCGGAATCGTGGATATCGAGACGCTGAAAGCCACGAATGAGTCTCTGATCTCGACCCTCGATGAGGTGATGAATATCCAGAGAGAGGGCCGTGAAAAACGGCAGGCAGCGGAGACGGAACTTCGGAATATGGAACAGGAGCTCAAAGCAAAGCTTTTGCAGATACAGGGCTGATTACTGTTGATTTTACAGGACAAAATGTTTTCACCATGTCGGATTCTGTGTTGATGGGAAGCCTGAAAACACTTTCTGCACTTCTCAGGAAGCATTATGGCAGAAAGGTAATCGTTCTGATTGATGAGTATGATGTGCCGCTGGCAAAGGCAAGTGCCCGCGGGTATTATGCTGAGATGGTGAATCTGATCAGAAATCTGTTTGAGCAGGTGCTGAAAACGAATGAAAACCTTTATTTTTCTGTGTTGACCGGTTGTTTAAGAGTGGCAAAGGAGAGTATATTTACCGGATTGAACAACCCGAAGATTCTCTCTATTACGACAGTACGTTTTGATGAATATTTTGGATTTACGGACCGTGAGGTCAGAGAAATTCTGGAATATTATGGATTTGAAGACAAGTATGAGTTGATGAAAGAATGGTATGACGGGTACAGGTTTGGAAACGTCGAAGTATACTGCCCCTGGGATGTAATCAGTTACTGTGATGAATTGCTGGATGATCCGGATGCTGTTCCCAGAGATTACTGGTCAAATACAAGTGGCAATGATGTTGTGAAACATTTTGTTGAAATGATTGATTCAAAGGGGACAAAGGGAGAACTGGAGGCTTTGGCCGCCGGTGAAACCGTTGAGAAGGAGATCAGAGAAGATCTGACCTATGACCGCCTGTATGAATCGGCAGAAAATATCTGGAGTGTACTGTTTGCAACCGGATATCTTACTCAGCGGGGGAATCCGGCAATGGATACAGCGGCATTATGATTCGTGTGGAAGATGAGAATATCGGTATTATAATTGAAGTAAAATATGCCGAAGAGGAACATCTGGAATCAGCGTGCCAGAGTGCTCTTGAGCAGATCAAAGAAAAGAACTACGAGGCGGAATTAAAAGAAGATGGGTATGCAAGAATACTTAAATACGGTATCGCATGCAGAAGAAAAAAGTGCAGGGTTATGCTTTTGTAAGTAAAAGTGGTGCTGCAGGCAGTAAAATGTAAAAAGAGGATCTATCCTGATATCAGGGACATGTGAAGAATGTGCCTGATATCAAGAAAGATCCTCTTTTTTTGTAACAGTTCAGTCAAAGTATCTGTCCCCGATACTGGCTCGGTGTGTTCCCCGTCCATTTCTTAAAAGTGGAGCAGAAGCTGCTCTCCGAGTTAAAACCTGTGCCAAAAGCGATATCCTTTACAGACAGCTCCGAGGATTTCAGCAGGAATTTCGCGGCGGATATCCTGACGTTAATCAGGTACTGGTGGGGCGTAAAGCCGATTTCACGAGTGAATATCCGGGTGAAATAATAGGGACTTAAAGTTGCCTTTTTTGCAATCGCCTCCAGAGTGAGAGGCTCCTGAAAGTGCTCATTTATAAACGCTACGCTGTCTGCAATCATCTCTGCATATGCCGAGATTTTCCGGTTTTCTGCCGCAGGGATGAGGAGACCGTTCAAAATATCTGTGATATGTGCAGAGAGGGTAGCTTCGACTATGGGAGCTGCATTTCTGAACAGCCCGCAGATCTCATTCAGCGTGCGGCTGAGAGCCATAGGATTGGCCGGGTTTAAGACATTCCCATAGTGGGAAGTAATCTCCTGATAATACGCCCGGGCCAGTTCGCCGTCAAAATGAAGCCAGGCAGCTTCCCAGGAGTCCGGGCTTCCGTACTGATGCGGCCTGTAACAGTCCAGAAGCAGAAATTCTCCGGCATCGGCCCGGAAATGCTGCCCGTCAGAAATGGCATCGACGGAGCCTTTTGTGAGATACATGATCAGAAAACTGTCGAAGCTGCTGCGGCGGATATAATATCCCGGTTCATAGATAAAATATCCGACGGACAGGGGATACAGATAGAGCTTCTGAGCGAGAGCGCTCGGGGCGTATACATAATAATCTGATAGAGGTGAAACTTTTAATTCCTGCGATTTCATGGGACTCTCCTTTTTGGCTGTCGCCACTGTTTTACTCACAGACGGGCGCTCAGCACATCTGTGCATCAGCCGCCGGATTCTTATGCAAGCATAAATCCGCCTCCTGATGACAGATGGCTGAACTGTTACAGTTATTTTATGTTTTGGTAGAGAAATTTACAAGGGAGAAACAGCAATTTTTTTAAATATACAGACAAGAATAGGGAATGATTCCGTTCTCTGAGGGGGATATAATATTCCCAGAAATGAAAGTGAAAGCGGGAGCTCTATGCTCCGGAAAGGATGAGAAGATGAACAAGGCAAAAATCTGGGAAGAAGAAATTGTGATTCCTACTTATGAAGTCGGAATGCCGGATAAGAATCCGATGTTTTTGGAAAAAAGAGTTTATCAGGGCAGCAGCGGGAAAGTGTATCCCTATCCGACGACGGAAACGATCAGCCATGTGAAGACGGACAAAAAATATCAGGCGGTATTTCTTGAAAATGAATACATAAAAGTCATGATCCTGCCGGAGCTGGGCGGAAGGATTCAGAGGGCTTACGACAAGACCAACGGTTATGATTTTGTATACTATAATCATGTGATCAAGCCTGCCCTTGTGGGGCTTGCCGGGCCCTGGATCTCGGGAGGAATCGAGTTTAACTGGCCACAGCACCACAGGCCGACGACGTTTATGCCGGTGGATCATCTGATTCGGGAAAATGAGGACGGCAGTAAGACGCTGCTGGTAAATGATGTGGATCAGATGTACGGGACGAAAGGGATCGCGGCGTTTACCCTGTATCCGGATAAGGCGTACATCGAGATCAAAGGCCAGTTATACAACCGGACCGCACTGCCTCAGACATTCCTCTGGTGGGCGAATCCTGCGGTTCCGGTCAACGACTATACCCAGTCGGTCTTCCCGCCGGATGTGCATTCTGTGATGGATCACGGGAAACGGGATGTATCCCGGTTCCCGATTGCAAGAGGCGTCTACTATAAGCATGATTACAGTGAGGGCGTGGATATTTCCCGGTACAAAAATATCCCGGTGCCGACCTCCTATATGGCGGAGAAGTCGGACTATGATTTCGTCGGAGGTTATGATTATCAGAAAGAGGCGGGTATCCTTCATGTGGCGGATCATCATATTTCTCCCGGGAAAAAGCAGTGGACCTGGGGATGTGGAGATTTCGGGAAAGCCTGGGACCGCAATCTGACTGACGAGGACGGCCCGTACATCGAGCTGATGACAGGCGTGTACACGGATAATCAGCCTGATTTTACATGGCTGAAACCGTTTGAAGAGAAGACATTTAAGCAGTATTTTATGCCTTACAAGAAAGTGGGGGCGGTGAAGAATGCGACGATTCATGCGGTAATGAACCTGGAAGTTTCAAGGACTCAGGTTTCGCTGACGGTTTACGGCACGGAGAAGTATGAGGACGCGGAGATCGTGATCTATAACCACGGGCAGGCAGTGTACAGAGAGAAAACAGTGATATCTCCGGTAGATATCTACGAGAAAACGCTGGAAATGAAAAGTGACAGAGACAGTGATATGAAAGCTGCTGTGTATTCGGGCGATAAGCTTCTCGTAGAATATCAGCCGAAAGAGGAGGGGATTCCCGAGCCGG
>JAHZHF010000013.1:0-21428 GCA_019420405.1 Clostridiales bacterium | reverse complement strand
GGCGAAAGATCCGGAAGAGATCATGACAAATGAAGAACTCTTCCTGACCGGCCAGCACATCGAGCAGTACAGACACGCCACCTATCTTCCGGACCCGTACTATCTGGAGGGACTTAAACGTGACCCGGGAGATATCAGGATCAACAATGCATACGGCCTCCTTCTGCTGAGGAGAGGGTGTTTCGCTCGGGCGGAGAAGTATTTCCGAAAGGCGATTGAGCGGCTTACCTGGAAGAATCCGAATCCTTATGACAGCGAGGCTTATTATAATCTGGGACTTGCACTCTTTTACCAGGGTGAGAAGGGTGAGGCCTTCGACGCGTTTTATAAAGCGACATGGAGCAACGAGCAGCAGGAGATGGCTTTCTATTATCTGGCCGCCATTGAAACGGAGCGGAAAAATTATGCGGAGGCATTGGAATTTATAGAAAAAGGGCTGGTCAAGAACGCGCATAATATCAAGGCCAGAGGGCTTAAGGTTGTTATCCTGCGGAAGATGGGCAGGTATGAGGACGCGAAAGCATGGATAGAAGAAAATCTCAGAACAGATCCTTTTGATTATGTATCCGGGTTTGAGAAAACCATTCTGGAAGGCGGTTCGGAAAACTGTTCGGGAAACTGCCTGGATGAACTGAACGCTCTGATGCGGGGATTTAAGGAAAATTATCTGCAGACTGCGAGAGATTATGCAGAGGCGGGATGCTTTGAAGAGGCGGAAGCCGTTCTGCGGGAGTGTCCGGAGAGTTCTCCGATGACGATGTATTACAGAGGATACTATCTGGCGAAAATGGGGCGGACAGAGGAGGCAGTCGCCGCATACAGAGAAGCGGAGCGCTGCTCTTCCCTGTACTGTTTCCCGAACAAGCTGGAGGACATCACTGTATTGGAAAGCGCTCTGCGGACGTATCCGGATGGAGCGAAAGCCTACTACTACCTCGGCAGCCTGTACTATGACAAGCTGCAGTTTGATCTTGCTGCAGACCTGTGGGAGCAGTCGGAGAAAAGAGATGACAGATTCCCGACAGTGCACCGGAATCTGGCGCTGGCGTACTATAACAAGCAGGGAGACCCCGAGACGGCTCTGCGGGAAATGGAGAAAGCCTTCGCTCTGGACGAGACGGATGCCAGAGTATTCCTGGAGCTGGATCAGCTCTATAAAAAGCTGGGCGTGAGTTTCGAGACCCGTCTGGAGAAATATGAAGCGCATCCGGAACTTCCGGAACAGAGAGATGACCTGATGACAGAGTACGTGACTCTCTTAAATCAGCTTGAAATGTATGAGAAGGCTTACGAAACGATTATGAGCCACACCTTCCGACCCTGGGAAGGCGCAGAGGGGCGGATCACGGCGCAGTATAAGACCGCGCTTGTGGAAATGGCCAAAGACAGGATAAAAGAGAATGACTGCGCGGAAGCTGAGCGCCTGCTGGAGAGAGCGCTTGTCTATCCGGAAAACCTCGGGGAAGGAAAGCTGGAAGGAACAAAAGACAACAACATATATTATTATCTCGGCATCGTAAAGCGGGAACTGGGAAATAAAGAAGAGTCTGAAAAAGCGCTTCATCTGGCAGAACTTGGGGATAACGAGCCGGCGGGCATGATGTATTATTATGACCAGCCTGCGGACATGATTCTCTACAAAGGGCTGGCAAAGAGAGAACTGGGAAAAACACGGGAAGCGTACGCGTGCTTTAATAAACTGCTGGATTACGGGGAGCAGCACTTAAACGATGAGATGCGCATTGATTACTTTGCGGTGTCGCTGCCGGATTTCCTGATCTTTGAGGATGACCTGAACCGGAAGAATAAAGCCCACTGCTATTATCTGATGGGACTTTCGGCGCTGGGGCTGGGCGAGAAAGACAAGGCGGAAAAACATTTCCAAAAGTCGCTGGAGTATGATTTTAATCATCAGAACAGCAGGATTTATCTGAAAATGACAAAATCGAAGTAAAATCTGTTAAGATATAACCTGTAGAGAAAATCTTAAGCAGCTGCAGGGAGTGAGAAGATGAAAGTAGATTATCATATACATACGCGCTGTTCAGACGGAGTATGTACAGTAGAGGAAGTGCTCGAAAAGATCCGGGAGAATCAGATCGCATCCTTTGCCATCAGTGATCATGATACCATAGCAGGACTGAAAAGGGCGCGGGAACTCTGCCCGAAAGGAAGTACATTTACTACCGGTCTGGAAATTACGTGTGCCGAATTTGCTGTGCCCGGGATTGAGAAGAAGCTGTCCATTCATCTGCTTGGATACGGGTTTGATGAGGATGATCCGGATTTGAATCGTCTTCTGGATGAACGGGGAAGGAGAGTGGAAAATACATTTCAAAACCTTATGGACGAGCTTGGAAGGAGCGGATATCCGGCCGGGCTCTCCGGGGTCCCAATCAGCTGCGGAGTTGTGCTGCAGCTCTCGGATGTCCTGGCGTATATGAAGGAGAAATATGCCCCGCTTCCGGGGGAGATCGAGGAGCTTATCCTGTCCTGGAGCAGACCGCTGACAGAGAGTAACATTACTTTGGAACAGGGGATCAGAGCGATACATAACGCGGGCGGGACAACAGTATGGGCGCATCCCTTTATCGTGTACCGGGAGTTTAAAAGGCAGGGGCTGAACGCGCAGGAAGTGGAAACGGTCCTGAAATACCTGATCGAATATGGCCTGGATGGAATGGAAACGGATTATCTGGATTTTCCCGAAACGCAGAGAGTACAGCTTCGTCAGATGGCGGAACGGTATGGAATGATGAGAAGCGCGGGAAGTGACTTTCACGGATCGGCGGCAAGAGGGAAAATGGGAGTGGAGATTCTGTCCGGACTCTGCTCTGGGAATTCAAGAATCAGAGGAACAAAGAACAGAGGAGGACGAGTATGCTCAGGACAGAGGAACACAGAATAATCTATCATTTTGACGCGGAGGAAGTGTGGATTGAGGGCTGGGGCGAAAACGGCCTGAGAGTCCGCGCCACGAAAAACGCAAAGATGCCGGAAGAGGACTGGGCGCTCAGACCCGGACAGAGCGGGAAAGGCGAAGTGTTTACGGAGAAGAATGGAGTGGGAATCTGGAACGGGAAGGCGGAGCTCTTCATTACAGAAGGTGGAAAGATCACGGTCCGCCGCAGGGACGGGCGTCTCCTTCTGGAAGAATACTGGCGGAACAGGCGCGATGTGACGGATGAGAAATGCAGTGCGCTGGAGGTGGAAGCCCGTGAGTTCCGCCCGAATATCGGAGGGGACTACCATATTACTGTGCGCTTTGAGTCGATTGACGGCAGGGAGAAGCTGTATGGGATGGGTCAGTACCAGCAGCCCTATCTTGACTTGAAAGGACTGGATCTAGAGCTGGCTCAACGGAATTCCCAGGCCAGTGTGCCGTTTATGATTTCTTCGCTGGGATATGGATTCTTGTGGAACAATCCGGCCGTGGGGCGCGCTGTGCTCGGAAAAAACATCATGAGCTTTGAGGCGTATGCGTCTAAAGCTGTGGACTACTGGATTACAGTGGGGGACACACCGGCGGAGATCGAGGAGGATTATGCCAGGGTCACGGGAACTGTTCCGATGATGCCGGAATACGGATTGGGATTCTGGCAGTGCAAGCTTCGCTACCAGACCCAGGAGGAGCTTCTGGAAGTCGCCAGAGAATACAAGAGACGGGGACTTCCCATCGACGTGATCGTAATAGACTACTTCCACTGGCCAAGGCAGGGTGACTGGAAATTCGATCCCGTATACTGGCCTGACCCGGATGGAATGATCCGTGAATTGAAAAAGATGGGAATCGAGCTGATGGTTTCCGTCTGGCCGACCGTGGACCGGGAGTCGGAAAATTATGCGGAGATGCTTGAGAAAGGCTATCTGATCCGTACAGAGAGGGGAGTCAGGGCCGGCCTTGACTTCCTGGGAAAAACGATTTACTATGACGCAACGAATCCGGGGGCGAGGAAATACCTCTGGGAGAAAGTAAAGAAGAATTATTACGACAAAGGCGTGAGGTGCTTCTGGCTGGATGTGGCTGAGCCGGCATACACAGTGTATGATTTTGACAATTACCGGTATTACAGAGGGACAGATCTTGAGGTGGGAAATATTTATCCTCTAGAATATGCCCGTACCTTTTATGAGGGGATGGAAGAAGAGGGGCAGGAAAATATCGTAAATCTCCTGCGTTGCGCATGGGCGGGAAGCCAGAATTACGGCGCCCTTGTCTGGTCCGGCGATATCGCGTCCAGCTTTTCCAGTATGCGCAATCAGCTTGCGGCAGGGCTGAATATGGGTCTGGCCGGAATTCCGTGGTGGACGACGGACATTGGTGGATTCCACGGAGGAGATCCGAATGACCCGAAGTTCCGCGAACTCTTCGTGCGCTGGTTCCAGTGGGGCACTTTCTGCCCGGTGATGCGTCTTCACGGCGACCGTGAGCCAAAGCAGCCGCAGTACGGAGAGACTGGCGGAGCGGCATGCCGGTCCGGCGCCGCAAATGAAGTGTGGAGCTATGGAGAAGAAGTGTACGAAATCTGCCGGAACTATATGGAGATCCGGGAGAAGATGCGCCCGTATACGCGCAGGCTGATGCAGGAGGCCCATGAAAAGGGAACTCCGGTCATGCGAACTTTGTTCTACGAATATCCCGGGGACGATGTGTGCTGGCAGATCGAGGATGAATATTTTTACGGGCCGGATATTCTTGTTGCGCCCGTATGCCATGAGGGCGATCGGCAGAGAAGAGTTTATCTGCCGGGCGGTGAAGCCGGAGAGATCTGGGTTGAGATGGGGACGGGGAAAGAATATCCCGGAGGAACCTGGATTGAGGCGGAGGCTCCGATCGAGAGGATGCCGGTGTTTGTGAGGAAGTCAGTGAATATATAGCTTCCAAAAGTAAGGCGCGGCCGGAAGGGTTTCACATCCGAAAGCCCTCAAGCCGCGCCACTTCTATGTTTATCAGACTGTTTAGGCAGTAACACTTCTGTCAGGGAATGCGCAGGAAGCGGAGCGGATGGTTGGAGTACACTTTCTGGGGAAGGAGGCGGCCGGGAGATGTGACTTTGGAGGAATCCGTCGAAAATCTTAGGGGTGAAGAGATGCTGTTAAGCGGTGCGGGGAGATTGTCTGAGCGAATGCGAGTTGCTCCCCGTGCCGCTTTGCTTTTAAGCAGATCTTCGGCCTGATAGATTTTCCGGATTCTGGAACGGAATATCGAACGGCTGTCTTCTTCCTCAGAATACGTTTCACGAAATATCTGCCCCGTTTCCGGACGTTTCTGAATAAAAGTGTTAATGAACTAAATAGCTGTGACTTGAACTAAATACCTGAACTCCATCTTTGCATCATAGCCCCTCTTGTGTTATCCTATAATAGTATGCGGGACTATACTCTCAGGGGAGATATGGTCCCTACAGAAAAGCTGGGAAGAGCAACAGGCGAGGAGGAATCACTGTGAAATTAGAGAAGTTGCTGGAGCGTCTGAAATACGACGTGGTTCAGGGAAGTGACGGGATCGAGATCACAACGTTGGTCAACGATTCGAGGAAGGTTGAGGACGGAAGTGTCTTTGTCTGCATCAGCGGGGCTGTGTCCGACGGGCATAAGTATATTCCCGATGTGGCGGAGAAAGGGGCTGCGGCTGTGGTTGTGGAGCGGGATGTTGAAGCTCCGGAGGGGATGACAGTGATCCGTGTGGAGGATACCAGGTATGCGCTGGCGCTGATGTCAGCGGCGTATTTCGGATATCCGGCGGAGAAACTCAAGATCATCGGAATCACAGGGACAAAAGGAAAGACGACTACTACCTACATGATCCGTTCCATTCTGGAAGGAGTGGGACATAAGGTGGGGCTCATCGGGACTATTGAGGCCATTATCGGCGATGAGAAAATCCCGGCGGCCAATACGACCCCGGAGTCGTTTACGATTCACCAGTATTTTGCCCGGATGGTGGAAGAGGGATGCGACAGTGTTGTGATGGAAGTTTCCTCCCAGGGGCTGATGCTTCACCGTACAGCCGGGATTCCGTTTGAGATCGGCATATTTACCAATCTGGGAAAGGATCATATCGGCCCGAACGAGCACAAGGACTTTGAGGACTATAAGCGGTGCAAGGCGATGCTGTTCCGGCAGTGCAGGCTTGGCATTGCCAATGTGGACGACAAATATTTTGAGGATATTTTCCGCGACGCCACATGCCGGGTTGAGACCTTCGGTTTCTCTCCGGAAGCAGATCTGCGGGCGGAGAATGTGGAGCTTGTCTCAAGGCCGGGATATCTTGGCGTGGCGTACCATGTGGCCGGGCTGATGGATTTTGATGTGGAGATCGATATACCGGGAACATTCAGCGTCTATAACTCTCTGACTGCGATTGCAGTGTGCCGCCATTTCGGCGTGCCTGTGGAAAAGATCAAAGAGGCGCTCAAAAAAGCGAAAGTAAAAGGCCGTATTGAGATGATCAAAGTGTCGGATGAATTTACTCTGATGATCGATTACGCACATAATGCCATGAGTCTGGAGAGTCTTCTGACAACGCTGAAAGAGTACAATCCGAAGCGTCTTGTATGCCTGTTCGGATGCGGAGGAAACCGCTCGAAGGACAGACGCTATGAGATGGGAGAGGTGTCCGGCCGTCTGGCAGATCTGACCATTATTACATCGGATAACCCGCGGTTTGAAGAGCCTCAGGATATCATCGACGATATCAAGATCGGGATCGGGAAGACCGACGGAAAATACGTGGAGATCTGTGACCGGAAGGAAGCGATCAAATACGCAATCGGGCATGGCCAGCCGGGGGATGTGATTGTCCTTGCGGGGAAGGGCCATGAGGACTACCAGGAGATCCGCGGCGTGAAGCACCCCATGGACGAGAGGGTTCTGATCGCGGAAGTATTGGAAGAACTGAAAAGAGGATGAAGTGTTCGCAGATATTATCATAGATATTCAACATGAAAAACTGGATAAGATCTTTCAGTACCGGATTCCGGAGCGGCTCGCGGATGAGCTGGAGCCGGGGATGGAGGTAATGGTTCCCTTCGGGAATGGAAACCGTGAGAGAAAGGGGTATGTGACAGGAATCTCGGATACCTGTGACTATGACATATCCCGGGTAAAGGAGATCATCGACATCTCCAGGAGCGGCGTGGCGATCGAGACAAAGCTGATCGCCCTTGCGGCCTGGATGAAGTCGAATTACGGCGGCACGATGATCCAGGCATTGAAGACGGTTCTGCCGATCCGCCAGAAGGAGAACGCGAAGGTGAAAAAGAGGCTCCGGCTTCTGCTGGACCGGGAGACGGGAGAGAGGCAGCTTCATTATTACCAGGAGAAGAACCAGAAGGCCAGGGTGCGGCTGATGGCGGCGCTTCTGGATGATCCGCTGCTGGAATATGAGCTGGTGACCAGGAAGTTAAATATCACGGCTCCGGTCATCCGGGCTCTGGAGGAGCAGAAGGTGCTTGTCGTTGAGTCGGAGCAGGTCTGGAGAAATCCGGTCAGCGGAACGAACCGCGCTGCGGAAGCGATCACCTATACAGAGGAGCAGGAAAACGTGATCCGTTCATTTTGCCGGGATTACGAAACGGGAGTGAGACAGACTTACCTGATCCACGGGGTCACCGGGAGCGGCAAGACGGAAGTATATATGGAGATGATCCGCAAGGTGGTGGACATGGGGAAACAGGCCATCGTCCTGATCCCTGAGATTGCGCTGACGTATCAGACCGTGATGCGGTTTTACAGGAAGTTCGGCGACCGTGTGTCAATTATGAATTCCCGGCTGTCGGCGGGAGAGAGATACGACCAGATGATGCGGGCGAAGGCGGGCGAGGTGGACGTGATGATCGGTCCGAGATCCGCGCTCTTTACGCCCTTCCCGGATCTGGGGCTGATTGTGATTGACGAGGAGCATGAACCCACGTATAAGAGCGAGCAGACGCCCAGATACCACGCCCGGGAGACCGCGGTGAAGCGGGCGCAGATGGAAGGGGCGAGCGTGGTATTGGGAAGCGCGACCCCCTCTCTGGAAGCCATGTACCGGGCCAGGAGCGGGGAATATGCTCTCTTTGAGATGAAGAACCGCTCCAGGATGCAGAAGATGGCGGATGTATATACCGTGGATCTGCGGGAAGAATTAAAGAATGGAAACCGCTCGATCTTAAGCCGGAAGATGGTGGAGCTGATGGAGGACCGGCTTGCAAAGAAGGAACAGATCATGCTGTTTTTAAACCGCAGGGGATACTCGGGATTTATTTCCTGCAGGGAGTGCGGACATGTGATAAAATGTCCCCACTGTGATATCTCCCTGTCGGTTCACCGGGACGGGCGGATGCGATGTCACTATTGCGGGTACTCCAGGCCGCGGATCACGAAGTGTCCGGAGTGCGGTTCCGGACATATCGGCGAGTTCCGGGCGGGTACCCAGCAGATCGAAGATCTGGTGAAGGAGATGTTCCCGAAGGCCCGGGTGCTCCGCATGGATATGGACACCACCCGGCAGAAGGACGGACACGAGAAGATCCTCTCCACCTTTGCGGACGGAGATGCGGATATCCTTGTGGGTACGCAGATGATCGTGAAAGGCCACGATTTCCCGAACGTGACATTGGTGGGCGTGCTGGCGGCGGATATGTCGCTGTACACGGACGACTACCGTTCCGGTGAGCGGACCTTCCAGCTTCTGACCCAGGCGGAAGGCCGGGCGGGCCGGGGAGAGAAGGCCGGCGCGGCGGTGATCCAGACCTACAGCCCGGATCACTACGCGGTGCAGACTGCGGCGGCGCAGGATTACGAGGCGTTCTATGAGGAGGAGATCCGTTACCGCGCGCTGATGGGATACCCTCCGGTGGAAAATCTGCTGGCCCTCTTTGTGTCCTGTGAAGATGAGGCGCTGCTGGAAAAAGGGTGTCATTACTTAAAAGAATACATGCTCCGGGTGAGGGGGCGCACGGACGCTTCCGTGATCGGTCCGGCCAGTCCGGGGATCGAGAAGATCCGGGACGTTTACCGGAGAGTGATCTACATTAAGACAGAACGGTACGAAGATCTGGTGGAGATCAAGGATAAGACGGAGAAATATATTGAGATTAATTCCGGGTTTAACCGGATGAGGATACAGTTTGATTTTAATCCGATGTAACACGCCGGGATGCGGCGGAGCAATTGGAAAATCTGGAAAATACGGTGATGAAAAGAGGAGGATATTATGGCAATCAGACAGGTAAGAGAGATCGGGGACGACATACTGACCAAACAGTGCAAAGAAGTGCCGAAGATGACACTGCGCACAAAGATCCTGATCGGGGATATGCTGGAGACGATGTATGATAAAAACGGAGTGGGGCTCGCTGCTCCCCAGGTAGGCGTGCTCAAGCAGATCGTAGTGATCGATGTGGGAGAGGGGCCGATCGTGCTCATCAATCCGGAGATCATCGAGACGTCGGGAGAGCAGACCGGAGAAGAAGGATGCCTGAGCGTGCCCGGAAAATGGGGAAACGTAACCCGGCCGAATCATGTAAAGGTGCGTGCATACAATCAGGATATGGAGCTCTATGAGATCGAGGGCGAGGGGCTTCTGGCCCGGGCGTTCTGCCACGAGATCGACCACCTGAAAGGGGAGCTCTATGTAGACAAGGTGCTGGACGGACTTCACGATGTGACGTACGAAGAGGCTGAGGAAGATGAGGACGGTACGGAAACGGAGGAGTAGAAGCCATGAGAATTATATTTATGGGAACACCGGACTTTTCTGTGGGAACGCTTGAGGCGCTTATTGAGGCGGGGCATGACGTATGTCTTGCTGTGACTCAGCCGGATAAGCCAAGAGGCAGAGGGAAGGAGATGCAGTTTTCTCCGGTTAAGGAGGCTGCCGTTAAGCACGGCATTCCGGTATATCAGCCGAAGCGGATCCGGGACCCCGAGTGCGCGGAGGAGCTGAGGAAATATCACGCGGATGTGATGGTGGTCATCGCCTTCGGGCAGATCCTGCCAAAAGAGGTTCTGGAGATGACGCCTTACGGATGTATCAATGTCCACGCGTCGCTCCTGCCCAAATACAGAGGAGCCGCGCCGATCCAGTGGGCGATCATAGAAGGAGAGAAAATCACCGGAGTTACCACCATGCAGATGGACGAGGGGCTTGACACAGGTGATATGATCATGAAGCGGGAAGTGCCCATCCGGGAGGATGAGACCGGAGAAAGCCTGCACGATAAACTCGCGGCGGCCGGCGCGGAACTCTGTGTGGAAACGCTGGAAGCGCTGGAGAATAAGACCGCACACTTTGAGAAGCAGGGCGAGAGCCCGACCGCTTACGCAAAGATGCTGACAAAAGAGCTAGGGAACATCGACTGGAGTGAACCGGCCGTGCGGATCGAACGGCTTGTCCGGGGATTGAATTCCTGGCCCAGCGCATATACCCGCTGGAACGGGAAGGTGATGAAGATCTGGAAGGCGGCAGCAGAACCGGCAGAGCAGGCGCAGGACGCAGTTCCCGGCACGGTGCTTCACACAGGAAAAGATGATTTTACGGTACAGACCGGGGACGGGATCTTAAGAGTGCTGGAAGTGCAGATCCCGGGAAAGAAGAGAATGGAGACAGGTGCTTTCTTGAGGGGGTACACAGTAGAGCCGGGAACGGTGTTTGTGCGTGAATAACGGCTCCTGTGAGATCAGGAGGATGACAGCATGTTTTACTTTTATTACGACAGGACTTATATTCTTGTTATTATCGGCATTGTGATCTGTATGGCAGCGTCCGCCCGGGTGAACCGGACCTTTGCGAGATTTTCGACAGTGCGCAGCCGGGCGGGGATGACCGGGAAGGAAGCTGCGGAGGAGATCCTGAGAAGAAACGGGATCTACGACGTGCGGGTGATCCACATACCGGGAAATCTGACGGATCACTACAATCCGGGGAAGAAGACGCTGGGGCTTTCGGATACGGTGTACAATTCTGCCTCGGTTGCCGCGATCGGCGTTGCGGCCCATGAGTGCGGGCATGCAGTGCAGCACGCCACGGGGTATGTGCCCCTGTCGCTGAGAGGCGCGCTTGTCCCTGTGGCGAATCTCGGTTCGGCACTGTCATGGCCGTTTATTATTTTCGGATTATTTTTGAATGGAGAGAGCTCCGTGTTTTTCATCAATCTGGGGATTCTGCTCTTTTCGGCAGCAGTATTGTTTCAGATCGTGACGCTGCCTGTAGAGTTTAATGCATCCAGGCGTGCGGTGCGGGTTCTGGAATCCACGGGGATGCTCTATCCGGATGAAGTGGGAGAGGTGAAACAGGTGCTCAGCGCAGCGGCACTGACTTATGTGGCCAGCGCGGCGTCAATGCTCCTGCAGCTTCTGAGACTTTTCATTATTACCGGAGGAAGAAGACGGGACGAATGAGACAGAATATGGTTTGGTGCAGCGGAATCTGTCCCGGGAAGGAGTCAGAATGACAAAACAGATAAACGAGAGGGAGATCGTGCTTTCAGTTCTCATGGAAATCACGGAGAACGGACAGTACAGCCACATTATTCTGCGGGATGTGCTCTCGAAATATCAGTATCTTGAAAAGAGAGAGAGGGCCTTCATCACCAGAGTGACAGAGGGAACTCTGGAGCATATGATAGAGATTGACTATATTCTGGATCAGTTCTCGAAAGTTAAAGTAAAGAAGATGAAGCCGGTGATCCGCAATCTGCTGCGCAGTGCGGTTTACCAGTTGAAATACATGGACAGCGTACCGGACCGGGCTGTGTGCAGCGAGTCGGTAAAGCTGGCTGTCAGGAAAGGGTTTTCCGGACTTCGGGGATATGTCAACGGTGTGCTGAGAAGCATCGCCCGGGGACTGGATGAAGTGAAGTACCCGGAAGAGGGCACACAGGCGCTGTCTGTGAGATATTCCTGCCCGGAGTGGATTGTCAGGCTGTGGCAGAAGTACTATGAAGATGACGTGATTGAGGCCATGCTTGCGGATTTTCAGACGGAGAAACCGACGGCGGTCCGCTGCTGCTTAAACCGCGTGAGTCCGGAAGAGCTGGTAAGACGCCTGGAAGAGGAGGGCGTAAAGGCAGAAGCGCATCCGTATCTGCCTTATGCATTTCTGATTTCCGGGTATGACCATCTGGAAGGGCTGCAGAGCTTCCGGGAGGGACTCTTCACCGTGCAGGACGTAAGCTCTATGCTCGTGGGTGAGCTCTCGGGGGTGAAAGCCGGGGATTACGTCATTGATGTGTGCGCTGCGCCGGGAGGAAAGGCGCTGCACGCGGCTGAGAAACTTCTGCTGGCAGGAAGCGGGCATGTGGAGGCCAGGGATCTGACGGAGCGCAAGGTGGAGTTGATCCGCGCCAATATCGAGCGGATGGGGCTTGAAAATGTTTCCGCTGTCTGCATGGACGCGTCGGTTCCGGACGAAGCGTCGGCGGGAAAGGCGGATGTGGTGATCGCAGATCTGCCATGCTCCGGACTGGGCGTGCTGGGGAAGAAACCGGACCTGAGGTACCGGGCTGATCCGGAGGGGATCAGAAGTCTTATAGAGCTCCAGCGGCAGATCTTAAACTGTGCGAAAGTGTATGTAAAACCGGGCGGCGCACTGATCTACAGCACGTGTACTGTGAATCCGGAGGAGAATACGGAGAACGTATACTGGTTTCTGGAGGAAAATCCGGAGTTTGAACTGGATGATATCCGGGAGAAGCTCTGTCCTGAACTTAAGGACAGCGTGACAGAGAAAGGATGTATCCAGCTTCTTCCCGGAATTCACAGATGCGACGGATTTTTTATTGCAAGGCTGGTCAAAAAAAGAGAGGGAATCGTAAACACATGAAAAAGGACATCCGTGCATATGGATATGAAGAATTAAATACCGAGATGATGAATCTGGGCGAGAAGGCATTCCGTGCAAAGCAGATCTACGACTGGCTTCACGTGAAGCTGGCGGGGAGTTTTGACGAGATGACAAACCTGTCGAAGGCGCTTCGGGAGAAGCTGGATGCGGAGTATGAGATCCTTCCGGTGGAGATGGAAGAGCGCCAGGTGTCGAAGCTGGATGGAACGAACAAGTTCCTGTTCCGCCTGTACGACGGAAATATGGTGGAGAGTGTTCTGATGCGTTATAAGCATGGAAACTCCGTGTGCATCTCATCGCAGGCAGGGTGCCGGATGGGATGCGTTTTCTGCGCCTCCACCATCGGCGGGTTAAAGAGAAACCTCTCTGCATCCGAGATGCTGGGGCAGATCTACCAGATCCAGAAGATCACAGGGGAGCGGGTACATAATGTGGTTATCATGGGGACGGGGGAGCCGCTGGACAACTATGATAATTTTGTCCGGTTTGTCCGGATTCTCACGGACGAGCACGGGCTTCATATCAGCCAGAGAAATGTGACGGTATCCACCTGCGGCATTGTGCCGAATATGCTCCGGCTCGCAGAGGAGAAGCTGCAGATTACGCTGGCGCTCTCCCTTCACGGCTCCACCCAGGAAAAGCGGAGAAAACTCATGCCTGTGGCAAATAAATATGAGCTTCAGGAAGTGCTGGCCGCCTGCGATTCCTATTTTGAAAAAACGGGGCGGAGGGTGACGTTTGAGTACAGCCTTGTGCACGGTGTCAACGACCGGGAGGAGGACGCCCGGGAGCTGGCCGCGATCCTGAAACCGCGGAACTGCCATCTGAATCTGATCCCGGTGAATCCGGTAAGAGAGAGGGATTTTGTGCGTCCAACCCGTGAAAATGCGCTCAAATTCAAAAATAAACTTGAAAAAAGCGGAATAAATGTTACTATAAGAAGGGAAATGGGCTCTGACATAGACGGAGCCTGTGGACAGCTCCGTCGGCGATACGCAGAAAAGGACGCAGACAGACAGTGAAAAGGAGACAGATATGAGGACGTTTTCAATTACAGACGTAGGAATGGTACGGCAGGTGAATCAGGATTATGTCTACGCGACAGATCAGCCTCTGGGAATCCTTCAGAATCTTTTTGTGGTCGCAGACGGAATGGGCGGTCACCAGGCTGGGGACTACGCCTCAAAATATACAGTGGAAGTGCTCAGAAGGGAGCTTGACATGAGCGAGGGCGAGGACATCGAGAAGGCTCTCGTTTCGGCGATCAAGGTGGCCAACCGGGAGATCATCAGGGAGGCGTCAAAGGATGAGCACTTAAAAGGGATGGGAACTACAGTTGTGGCTGCGACGATCATGAACCAGATGATGTATTTCGCCAATGTGGGCGACAGCCGTCTGTATCTGATCAACCAGGGGATCCAGCAGCTTACGAAGGACCACTCCCTTGTAGAGGAGATGGTGCGTCTTGGCGGCATCAAACCGGAGGAGGCGAAACACCATCCGGATAAGAATATCATCACAAGAGCCATAGGCGCGAAAGCCGATGTGGATGTTGACTTTTATGAACACCGTCTGAAACGGGGAGACATCATACTGATGTGTACGGACGGTCTGAGCAATATGGTGGAGGATGAGGAACTCTTCCATATCGTCCAGGGGGGAAGGGACATCGTGGAAGCTGGCCAGACTCTTGTGGATACAGCAAAGGAAAACGGCGGGACGGACAATATAGGGGTTGTTCTTATCGAGCCGTTCTCAGATGAGGTGAGTGTATTATGATTAAAGAAGGAGTAGTATTAGGGAAACGGTATGAGATACTGGGCCGCATCGGTTCCGGCGGAATGGCGGATGTCTATAAGAGCAAAGACCATAAGCTGAACCGGTTTGTGGCGGTAAAAGTGCTGAAAAGTGATTATCGTCAGGACGAAGTGTTTATCAAGAAGTTCTTAAGCGAGGCCCAGGCGGCAGCAGGGCTGATGCATCCGAATGTGGTAAATGTCTATGACGTGGGCCAGGACCGCGGTCTTTATTACATGGTCATGGAACTGGTGGAAGGAATCACGCTGAAGGACTATATTGAGAAAAAAGGGAAGCTCTCAGCGAAGGAGACGATCAGCATCTCGATCCAGATGGTGACAGGACTCCAGGCAGCTCACAACCAGCATATCATACACAGAGATATTAAACCTCAGAACATTATCATTTCCAAAGACGGGAAAGTGAAGGTGACGGACTTCGGCATTGCCCGTGCGACCACGTCCACTCAGACGATCAGCACGAGTGTTATGGGGTCTGTCCATTATACGTCGCCGGAGCAGGCCCGGGGCGGTGTGGTGGATCAGAAGAGTGATCTTTACTCCATCGGTATCACCATGTATGAGATGATCACGGGGCATGTTCCGTTCGACGGGGATTCCACGGTGACGGTGGCGCTGAAACATCTCCAGGAGGAGATCAAGTCTCCGGCGGAGGAAGTACCGGATATCCCCTACAGCCTGGAATGTATTATCATGAAGTGTACCCAGAAGAATCCGAATCTGCGCTATCCGGACTGCGCGTCGCTTCTGCAGGATCTGAAACATTCCCTCGTGGATCCGGACGGGGATTTCGTCGTTCTGGGAGCCGGGGCGGTCTCAAGGGATACGGACCGCACGGTTGTCATGTCCACGGAAGAACTGGAGCAGGTTCAGGGACGGGCTTACGGGAACAACTATGATGAAGACGAGGAAGACGAAGACGAGGATTACGACGAGGATGAAGATGAGGAAGACGACCGCCGCCGCAGGGACGACGGCAGACGCCGGAAGAAGAATAATGTAAATCCGGATACGAAGCGGATCATGAAAATCCTGATGATCGTAGCCGGCATTGTGATTGCGCTTCTCGTTCTCTTCCTGGTGGCGAACGCAGCAGGATTCTTTTCAGGCCCGGGACTGTCCTCATCATCCGAGAAGGAAACGGTGGAAGTGCCGGATGTGCGTGGAAGGACCTTTGAGGAAGCAAAGGAAATCTTAAAAGACAGCAACCTTGGAATCAGGAAAGCAAATGAGGAAGAACCTTCCAACGAGTATGCAGCGGGCGAGGTTAAGAGCCAGGATCCGGGCGTTGGCGAAGAGGTTGAGATTAACTCTACAATTACCGTTGTGATCAGCAGCGGCGAGGAGGCGGAGAAGGTTTCCGTTCCGAATGTGGTGAATAAGAGCGAAGCCGATGCGGAGAAGGAACTGCAGGATGCAGGCCTGAAAGTGACGAAAGGCGAGGCTCAGTACAGCGACACCGTGTCGGAAGGAAACGTCATCTCAAGTGACCCGGTGGCCGGGACAGAGGTAGACGAGGGAACGTCAGTGACCATTGTCGTAAGTCTCGGTGTGGAACAGGCGACTGTGCCGGATCTCAGGAACAAGAGCGCGGCTGATGCAGAAGCAGCTCTGGCTGCCGTCGGACTTACGGGGAGCGTCAGCGAGGAATACAGCGACAGTGTGGCAGAGGGAAATGTAATCTCTCAGAGTCCGTCGCCGGGAGACCGGGTGGAGAAAGGCAGCACAGTCAGCTACGTTGTGAGCCTCGGACAGAGAACCCAGGTTGTAAATGTGCCGGAAGTGCGGGGAATGGACCAGAGTACTGCGGCAACACGGCTGACGGAGGAAGGACTTACCCCGTCCTATCAGGGCGAGGCTGAGTATAACAGCAATTACGGTCCGGGACAGGTCTGCCGGATGTCTGTGAGCCCGGGAACGGGAGTGGCGAAAGGAACGACGGTGCAGTTCTGGACGAACCCCATGTCCGATCCGGATGATTCCACAGATACAGGAAATGACGACAGCGGCAGCGGAAGTGGAAACGGCGGAGGATCCTCATCCGATTCGGAGACTGAATGAGAGATAAAGACTGGAGAATATGCAGGGAAAAATTATAAAAGGAATTGCCGGATTCTACTACGTTCACGTAGTAGAATCCGGTGTTTATGAGTGTAAGGCAAAAGGAATCTTCCGAAAAGCAGGTGTAAAGCCTCTTGTGGGAGATGATGTTGAGATTGAAATTACGCATGAGAAAGATATGGAAGGAAATATTATGAAGATCCTTCCGAGGAGAAATGAGCTGGTGCGTCCGGCTGTGGCGAATATTGACCAGGCGCTGGTCGTATTCGCGGTGGCGAAGCCGGAGCCCCATTTCAATCTTCTCGACCGCTTTCTTGTGACCATGGAGAGCCGGGGGATTCCGGCGGTGCTCTGCTTTAACAAGACGGACGCCGCAGGGGAAGAAGCCGCCCGGGAGCTGGAGAGTATATATGGAAGATGCGGATATCCTCTCCTTTTTACCAGTGCGAAAGAGGAGGAGAATATTGACCGCCTGAAGGAGTTCCTCAGAGGGAAGACGACGGCGATCGCAGGCCCGTCCGGTGTGGGAAAATCTTCCCTGATCAATCTCCTGCAGTCGGGAGTACGGATGGAGACCGGAAGCATCAGCCGTAAGATTGAGAGGGGAAAACACACAACGCGTCATTCGGAGCTGATTGTCCTCGGAGAAGATTCGTATATCATGGATACGCCGGGATTCAGTTCTCTCTATATCAGCGAGATGGAGAAAGAAGACCTGAAATACTGTTTCCCGGAGTTCGCAGAATATGAGGGAAAGTGCAGGTTTAACGGATGCGGCCACATCCATGAACCGGACTGCGCGGTGAAGCGCGCGGTTGAAGAAGGCAGGATACACAGAGTGCGGTATGAAGATTACGAAGGAATATACCGTGAACTGCAGGAAAGAAAGAGGTACTGAGTATGGAAAATATTCTTGCGCCGTCGATTCTGTCGGCAGATTTTAAGATACTTGGAGAACAGATAAAGGAGACGGAGGAAGCGGGGGCCCAGTATATCCATTTCGATGTGATGGACGGCATGTTTGTGCCCAGCATTTCATTCGGGATGCCGGTGCTCTCCTCGGTGAAGGGGGTGACGGATCAGACGCTAGACGTTCACCTCATGGTGACAGAGCCCATCCGCTATGTGAAAGAATTTGCTTCCTGCGGAGCAGATATTATTACCGTGCACCTTGAGGCGTGCGAGGATCTGAAAGCGACGATCGACGCGATCCATGACTGCGGAGCGCGGGCCGGTGTCTCGATCAAACCGGGAACTCCTGTCAGTGCGCTCGTTCCGTATCTGGAGATGACAGATATGTTCCTGATCATGAGCGTGGAGCCCGGATTCGGCGGCCAGGCATTCATACCGGAGAGTCTGGAGAAGATCAGGGAACTTCGGACTATGCTCGACGAGAGAGGGATTGAGACGGATATAGAAGTGGACGGCGGCATCTACCAGTCAAATGTGGGAGAGGTACTTGACGCCGGGGCGAACGTGATCGTGTCGGGGTCCGGGGTCTACAAGGGAGATATCCGCGGAAACACGGCGGGATTTATGAAGATATTAAGAACACGCCAGCACGCGTGAATGTGCATAAGAAGTGAAAGGCGAAGAAAGCAGGAGGTTCAGAAGTCATGGGAAAACGGACTGTGATTGTAAGCGGCGGAATGCTGGAAGAGGATTTTGTACTTTCTGTACTGAAAAGTGAAGACACCGAATTTGTGATCGGAGTGGACCGGGGACTGGTATTCCTCTATGAGCATAATATCCGCCCGGATTATATCGTCGGAGATTTTGACAGCACCCCGAAAGAAGTGGTTGAGTTTTACCGGGAAAAGTCCAATGTGCCGATCCGGGAGTTCAATCCGGTGAAGGACGCTTCGGATACGGAAATCGCTCTGAGACTGTGTCTCGGGCTCCACAGGAAGGAAATCTGGATTCTGGGTGGAACCGGAAACCGGATCGACCATCTGTGGGCAAATGTGCAGTGTCTGCAGATAGCTCTGGATGCAGGGGCAGACGCCAGGATCGTGGACAGCCACAACCAGATCCGGCTGCTGGATAAGGGGATCACTTTGAAACGCTCCGAGGCGTTCGGAAAATATTTTTCCCTGTTTCCGCTGGAGCTTCCGGTGGACGAGCTGACGATCACAGGGGCGAAATACCCTCTTAAGCGCCATTTCTTAAAACCCGTGGACAGCCTGTGCGTCAGCAATGAATTCGAGGAGGACGAGGTGCAGATCTCGTTCTTATACGGAAAAGTGGTCCTGATGGAGACGAGGGATTAGAGCACTGACGCATTTATAACATGAACGGCTCAGGATACTGGCACGCGGTGCCTGTGAGAGAAAGAGATTAAGGAAAGACTGTGGATATAAGGAGAAAAAAGTAAGATGAAATTAGGAATCGTAGGATTACCAAATGTAGGAAAGAGCACTCTGTTTAATTCGCTGACAAAGGCGGGAGCAGAGTCTGCGAACTACCCCTTCTGTACCATCGACCCGAATGTGGGCGTGGTGACAGTGCCGGACAAAAGGCTGGACGTACTGGGAGAGATGTATCATACGAAGAAGATCATCCCGGCGGCGATCGAATTTGTAGATATTGCGGGACTCGTGAAGGGCGCGTCAAAGGGTGAGGGCCTGGGAAACCAGTTCCTGGCGAATATCCGCGAGGTGGACGCAATCGTGCATGTGGTCCGCTGCTTCGAAAACAGCAATATCGTACATGTGGACGGAAGTATTGATCCGCTGCGTGATATTGAGACGATCAATCTGGAGCTGATCTTCTCAGATCTGGAGATCCTGGAGAGAAGGATCGCAAAGACCGTGAAACTTTCACGAAACGATAAGACGGCGGCAAAGGAGCTGGATCTGTTAAACCGTGTGAAGGCGCATCTGGAGGACAACAAGATGGCGAAGAGCTTCCAGACGGACGACGAGGATGAGCAGGGCTGGCTGGCCGGATATAACCTGCTGACTGCAAAGCCTGTGATCTTTGCGGCGAATGTTTCCGAGGATGACCTGGCTGACGACGGCGCTTCCAATGCGGGAGTGCAGGCCGTGAGAGAATATGCGGCGCAGGAAGACTGTGAAGTGTTTGTTGTGTGCGCAGAGATTGAGGAGGAGATCTCCCAGCTCGACGATGACGAGAAAAAGATGTTCCTGGATGATCTGGGACTTGAGGAGTCCGGGCTTGAGAAACTGATCAAAGCAAGCTATCACCTCCTCGGACTGATCAGTTATCTGACAGCGGGCGAGCCGGAAGTGCGTGCGTGGACGATCACAAGAGGAACGAAAGCACCTCAGGCAGCAGGGAAAATTCATTCCGACTTTGAGCGTGGCTTTATCCGTGCGGAGGTAGTAAGCTATGACGACCTGATGGCCTGCGGTTCCCATGCGGCGGCAAAAGAAAAAGGTCTGGTGCGCCTGGAAGGAAAGGACTATGTAGTTCAGGACGGCGATATCATGCTGTTCAGGTTTAATGTATAACACCAGTTCAGCCATGATGCCGGGACTGGACACAAACCATGCTTGCATGAGTTTGGGCCGGACCGGCAGTATGAGGTGAGCGCCAGCATACGAGGAAAACAGCGGCGGAAGCCGCAGTAAGCACGGGAGTGCGGTTTTGCGAGTGGCGCGGGCTGAACGGAAGTGTGGAGCAAAACAGCGGCGTAAGCCAGCAGCGCGAGCTTAACGGACGAGAGGAGTTAAAGATATGCACTATGACATCAGCTTTCCTAACCTGGGAATCTACCTTGAGCATGTGGGAAAGAGCATTGACATATTTGGTTTTGAAATTGCATATTACGGGATTATTATCGGATGTGCGATCCTGATCGGATTTCTCATCGCTGCTCACGAGGCGAAGAGAACGAGGCAGAATCCGGAGGATTACCTGGATATGGGGATTATCGGCGTGATTGCCGGGATCGTCGGCGCGCGGGTTTATTTCGTGATTTTCTCATGGGATATGTATAAAGACAATCTTCTGGAGATCTTTAATACCCGCCATGGCGGTCTTGCGATTTACGGCGGCGTGATCGGGGCCGTGCTTGCAGTATTTATTATGGCGCGTGTGAAACGTCTGTCTCCGTTTCAGATTCTCGATACAGTAGCGCTGGCGATCTTAAACGGCCAGATGCTTGGCAGATGGGGCAACTTCTTTAACCGAGAGGCGTTCGGAGAATATACGGACAGCCTGTTTGCCATGAGGCTGCCGCTGGACGCAGTGCGTTCAGGAGATGTGACCGAGCGGATGATGGAGCATCTGGAAGTGATTGACGGAGTCAGTTATATCCAGGTACATCCAACGTTCCTCTACGAGTCACTCTGGTGCGCGGTACTTCTGATCCTTCTGGTACTGTACAGGAAGCATAAAAAATATGAGGGAGAACTGTTCCTGCTCTATATTTTCGGGTATGCACTCGGAAGAGTGTGGATCGAAGGACTGAGAACTGATCAGCTTCTCCTGCCTGGAATCGGACTGCCTGTATCCCAGCTTCTCGCCGGAGGCATTGTGGTGTTCGCGGGAATAGCACTTCTGTATCTGCGGAAAAATCATAAAGGAATTCCTCTTCTGAAAAGTGCGAAGGTGTATGAGCCGATGCCGGATAAGATCGAGGGGAAGAAACCGCCAAAGAAAAAAGATCGGATCTTTAAATTCAAAAATAAATAGGGGGATTAGCTATTTAGTGCACTAACATTTGCCACTGGATCACGTCTGGAAGCGGGCGGATG
>JAHZHF010000129.1 GCA_019420405.1 Clostridiales bacterium | reverse complement strand
GTACTTTGTAGTTTCACTTATCCCCTGGAGCGAAGCCCTGAGCCGTCCTCCATCCTCGCAGAATACGTCTCTGCAAAATCCCTGTTTTCGGACGTTTTTCATCCGTAAGTTAGTGAACTTTATAGCTGATTCGTTGAAAATTCCATCTTGCATTCTTTCCTGTCATCTGCTAAAATAACATTTAGAATAAATAATAGCACTGGCTGTTACTGGTAATGCAGGCAAGACCAAGATCAATAAGGAACATCTCACCGATGTACCTTTTGTCTTGGTCTTTTTTGTTTCTGAAATTATCTCAGAAGCTGCCTGCGTACGTTATCCTGCGTGGATCCAAAGTTCAGTTGTAACAATTCAGCCCGCGCCATTCGTATAACCGCATTTGGTGCTTATCGTGGCTTTCGCAACTGTTACCAACAGTATCAGCCGGAACAAGGAGGAAAATTATGGATTACAAAGCATTAGCCGGCGAGATCATCCGGCTCATCGGCGGAACGGAAAATATCCGCCAGCTCACGCACTGCGCCACACGGCTCAGACTTGAGTTTTACGACAGAAGCAAGGTTGACGCCAAAAAGATTGAATCTCTCTCAGGAGTAATCAGTGTAGTGGATAAAGGCGGACAGTTCCAGATCGTAATCGGGAACGACGTTCAGACCGTATTCCGCGCAGTCAAAGCAGAGATGAAAGAAGAACCGGGGCAGAGTTCCCGGGAATCTGACGCGGCAGACGATGGCGAGAAGCCGGGTATCGTCAGCAGAATCATCAGCGTGATCTCTACCACATTTACGCCCGTGATTCCCGCTCTGATCGGTGGTGGTATGATCAAAGCCGTGCTCTCGATTCTCGTTCTGTTCAATCTGGTAAACGAAGCGAGCACGACTTACTCGATCGTTACCTTTATTTCCGATGCACCATTCTACTTCATGCCCGTGCTTCTGGCTTACGGCGCTGCCATGAAGTTCCAGTGCAGTCCGATCATGGCCATGACGCTGGCCTGCGCCCTGCTCCATCCGACCTGGACAGGAATCGTCAGCGCCGGAGAAGCGGTTACATTTTTCGGCATTCCGGTGATACTCGTAGATTACGCTTCCTCAGTAGTGCCGGTCATCTTAAGCGTATGGATCTTATCCTATGTGGAAAAACTGGCAGAAAAGTACTCTCCGTCTGTGATTAAGTTTTTCTTAAAGCCGCTGCTCACCATGTTTATCTCCATCCCGATCGCGCTTCTGATCGTCGGCCCTCTCGGAAATCTGCTCAATGACATCGTTCAGGCCGGAGCTGATTTCCTGAATGCGCGTGTAAGCTGGCTGATTCCGATGCTGATGGGCGCGTTCCAGCCGTTCCTCACTCTGACCGGAACCGCATGGGCTATGACTCCGATTGCGACCAGCCAGATCTCCGCTCTCGGATACGAAGTTGTAAACGGCCCTGGTATGCTGGCCTCCAACATCGCGCAGGGCGGCGCAACGCTTGCAGTTGCTGTAAAAGCGAAAAACAAAGACTTAAAACAGCTTGCTTCCTCCTCCGGATTTACTGCTGTAATGGGTATCACAGAGCCCTGTCTCTACGGTGTACTCCTGAAATTAAAACGTCCATTCGTAGCTTCTATGATCGGTGGTGCTGTCGGCGGAATCTATGCAGGAATCTCCGGACTGGTAAGATACTCCTTTGTATCTCCCGGACTTACGGCGATACCTGCCTTCATCGGTGAGAATCCGATGAACGTGGTACATGCAATTATCACAATCATCATCTCCTTTGCAGCCGGATTCGCTGCTGCGTGGATTCTCGGATTCAAGGAAGACCCGGTTCCGGCTGAGACATCCGCACAGAACAGCGCATCTGATGAAATCATCACAGCTCCTGTAGCCGGACGCTCCGCTGCCCTTTCAGAGGTAAACGACGACGTATTCTCCAAGGAAGTACTCGGAAAGGGAGCCGCAATCCTCCCCTCAGAAGGAAAGGTATACGCTCCCGCAGACGGAACACTGACCGTATTCTTTGAGACCGGACATGCAGTCGGAATCCAGACTGCAGGAGGCGCTGAACTCCTGATCCATGTAGGGCTTGACACAGTCAATCTCCAGGGCAAATATTTCACTCCGAAGGCAAAAGCCGGAGATCAGGTCAAAGCCGGACAGCTCCTGCTGGAGTTTGATCTGGAGGCGATCAAAAAAGAAGGATACGACACTGTCATCCCGATTATTGTCACAAACACCCCTGACTACAGCAGTGTGCTTCCCGCTTCGGAAGGCACGGTGAAAGCCGGGGATACTTTCCTGAAACTTATGCATGTATAAGGAGGAAATCATATGATATATCAGACACTCAAACCATTTCCGGAGGGATTTCTCTGGGGCGCGTCCACATCCGCCTATCAGGTGGAGGGCGCCGTCTCTGAGGACGGGAAAAGCCCTTCCATCATAGACATGTACGAGCATCCTGAAGGCGTAGCGGACTTCTCCGTGGCAAGCGACCATTACCACCGCTATAAAGAGGATATTGCCCTGTTCGCGGAGCTCGGTCTTAAAGCTTACCGTTTTTCAATTGCCTGGACAAGAGTCCTTCCGGACGGGACAGGCAGTGTAAATGAAAAGGGACTTGATTTTTACAGAAATATGATCAATGAATGCCGGAAATACCTGATTGAGCCCATTGTTACCATGTACCACTTTGACCTTCCCTGGTGCCTGGAAGAGAAGGGCGGCTGGCTGAACAGAGATACCATTGATGCATTTGAAAACTACGCCCGGGTTCTCTTTGAGAACTTCGGGGACTCCGTCAAATACTGGCTTACGATCAATGAGCAGAACACCATGATCCTGCATCCGGGAGCCATCGGCCTGCCAAAAGGCGGAAAACTCCCGTCCAAAAAGGAACTCTACCAGCAGAATCATCATATGATGCTCGCTCAGGCACGGGTGATGAAATTATTTCACAAAATGGTCCCGGGCGGAAAGATCGGTCCCGCACTGAACCTTACCGCAATGTATCCGGCCACATGCGCCCCGGAGGACGCCATTGCCGCCCACAACTGGGAGGTTCTGCGGTGCTGGAACTTCGCCGACGTCCCTGCCTTTGGCCACTATCATCCTCTGGCCTGGGCATATATGGAAGACCGCGGATTTGCTCCCGAGATTCTTCCCGGAGATATGGAGATCCTGAGCGGCGCGGCTCCTGATTTCGTTGCCATGAATTATTACTCAACGGCGACAATCGCGGCCAGCCGCGGTGATGCTTCTGACGTAGCGGCGCGTGCCGGAGACCAGCAGATCATGCTTGGCGAGCAGGGCGTCTACCGCCCGGCGGAAAATCCATATGTAGGAAAAACTGAATACGGATGGGTTGTAGATCCCGTCGGTTTCAGGTATACTCTCAGAAAGGTATATGAAAGATATCATCTCCCGATCCTGATCACAGAAAACGGGATCGGCGCTCCTGACTATCTGGAAGAAGACGGAACCGTACACGACCCGTACCGCATCGAATTCATTCAGAGTCATCTGCATCAGATGCGCCTTGCCATCACAGACGGCGTGGACATGCTCGGGTACTGTCCCTGGGCTGCCATCGATGTGGTCAGCACACACCAGGGCTATCGCAAGAGATATGGCTTTATCTATGTGGACAGAGACGAATTTGACTTAAAGGAGCTCAAGAGATATAAGAAAGACAGCTTCCGGTGGTATCAGAACGTAATCCGGGAAAACGGAGTGAATCTCTGATACTCACGGATATCATAACCGGGGGAATGACAGATGATCATTAAGAAGATACTGAACAATAATTTTATTCTTGTGAATGGGAAAAACGGAGAGGAAATGGTAGCTATGGGAAAAGGGCTCCGCTTTTCCCACAAAGTGGGGGATGACCTCAGTATGAGCGAGGTCGAAAAGCTCTATACCCTGAAAGATGAGAAAAACCGGAGAGATTACATCCGTCTGCTTGAAGATGCACCGTCCGAATACGCAGCAGTTATCCAGGACGCCGTGGAGATGGTAAACCGGCGGATGTCTTCCACCTTAAATGAGCAGATCTTTGTCACCTTATTTGATCATCTGATCTATGCCCTGGAGCGGTATGAAAAAGGCATCGTCCTGCAAAACCGCATGCTCTGGGAAATCCGGAAGTTTTATCCGAAAGAGTACCTGGCAGGTGCCGAGGTGCTGGAATACATCAACCGTGAACTGGGTGTGAATCTGCCGGAGGCGGAAGCCGGGAACATTGCTTTTCACATAGTAAACGCCAGGATCAATATCCCCGGGAACGACTCTGCCGCCCAAAACGGCATGCTCATGGTCAAGATGTTAAAAGATATCTTCCAGATCGTTCAGCTCTACTACGGGTATAAGATCGACGAAGACAGTATCAACTACTCCCGCTTTGTAGTTCATATGCAGTTCTTCCTGCAGAGGCTCCTGGAAGATAAGATGCTCACAGAAGAGGGCATCTCCATCTATCAGTCCGTGCGTACAGAAGGCGCAAAGGCGGCCGGATGCGTTGCTCAGATCCAGAAATATATCAGGAATCTGCTCGGGAAAGAGATCACGAAAGAAGAGCAGATCTATCTGATCGTGCACATCACGCGGATGACTTCCTGATATGAAATACTCCCCGCGGCGGGTCTTGTAATCAGCATATTCTGCCGCCGCAGGGTTTTCTGTATTTCTTATCCGTCCGATTAATATTCTGCCAGTCTCTTATACCAGTCCCAGAACACTGCATCCCATCAGAAGCGCCATGCCTACACATCCGCCAAGAGCAGCCATAGGGCTCACATATTTCAGATACTGTGTCAGGTTTACATTGAAGACCTCCTGGCACATCCAGCATCCTGAATCATTTACATGTCCGAAAAGGACCGTGCCAAGACCAATCGCCAGAGTTACAGCCACCGGTGAAAGTCCAAGAGTACTCATAATGGGGAGGCAGATTCCTGCTGCCGCCATTGACGCAGTCGCCATTGATCCGGCTGCTGCACGCATCACTGCTGCGATGATAAACGGAATCAATATCATCGGTATACCGGAGGAAGCCACTACTTCTGCGATCTCTGAAACTACAGGCTGACTTGACAGTATGGATGCGAAGGCTGCTCCCATAGCAGTTACCATCAGCACCATGGCAGATACATTAATAGCACGGCTTACCCAGTTTCCCATTCCCAGTTCCAAAAGACTTGCGTCTTCAGATATTTTTTCCGTACGGTTTGCATTTCTGAGCATTTTCCCTTTAATTCGTCCATTTGTTACAATCAAAATAATAATTCCGATCAGCATGGCAACGGACTTATCGCCCACAAAGTTCATTACCGTCCGTACACTGTTTTCTTCCGGAAGCGTCATATTACAAATTGAGGCAAGCGCAATCAATCCGGCCGGAACAATCAGCGGCAGAAACGCGACCAGAGTATTGGGAAGCTTCTCTTCTTTAATCAGCAGTTCATCCAACGTGGCATCTTTTGCCGCAGCTCGATTCCTACAGTATACTCCGGCTTGGGCTCTGCATAGGACGCGTGCTTCGTCAGCCATTTTATCGTCAGACAGTAAATGAGCAGCAGAGAAACAAGACAGATAGAAAGTCCCCAGAGAATTACCATTCCAACGTCTGCGCCCAGTAGAACGGCTACTGCAAGAATAGCTGCAGACGGCGGGACAACGCCGTGTGTGAACCACACCGCCGTAATGACATAAGGTGTTACAACAGACATACTGAGATTCTTCCTTTTGGCAATTGTAGCTGCAATAGGCGCAGTCAAAAGCTGAGAAATATCTCCAAACACAGAAATCGCCATAATATACGCCGTCAAAGTCGGTGCCAGCTCCAGATGTTTTCCTCGAAACAGCTTAACAAAAAAGTTGCTGATCGCGATCGCTGCGCCCGAGTCCTGAACTCCCATCGCGAGTATCGCTTCAAACAGAACCGGAAGTCCGATACTTCCCAGAGAAGAACCGAATGCTCCGGTAATGGAATTTAATGTATCCAGCGGACTTGCTCCAAAGAAAATTCCAGGCCCCATTGCCGTAAAAAAAGCGCCATAAAACTATTGACTTTCAGCTTTAATGTCAGAATAAGCAGAATTGCGATTGAAACAACCAGCGCAATCATATATGTAAGAGGCGTCATAATTCATCTTTCCTTTCTATAGCCGTATTTTTTCTGAGGTTTTTCTAAAACACCCGGATTTTTTCTACTTCATCCCAATCAATCTCTATTCCGAGCCCCGGAAGCTGTGGCACATAGAAATTCATCCTTTCGTCATGCTCAAACGATGTTTTGATAATACCTGTTTTCAGCAGATTTCTATTCTCCTCGCTTTCGATGGCCTCTGTATTCGGAAGGCTGGCTGCAAGCTGCAGACTGGCCGCAAAATGTACACAAGAGCCAAACGAATGAAGCGATACCGGCTTAGAGAATCCCTGCGCTGCCAGCCCGATCTTACGCAGTTCGGAAATTCCTCCTCCCCATCCGATATCCGGCTGCACAATGTCCATAGCATTTTCTTTCATCAGCCGGACGAAGTTCTTACAGCCCTGAGTTGTCTCATATCCCATAAGAGAAATCTCTAAAAGCTCGTCTCTCAGCTGCTTTAGTCCTTCTTCATCCTCGAACAGGATCGGCTCCTCAAGCCAGTTAAGTCCCGCTTTGCGAAAATCTTCTGCCGCCGCAAGAACTGCTTCTGCCGGCCAGGCCGCGTTAATATCTGCTGCCAGACGCCCCTCTTTTCCCATGACTGCTCTCGCCGCCTCAATCCGCCGGATATCCTCCTTATAGCTCACTGAGAACTCTGTACTGGCAGTATAGTTCACTGCATTTCCGGACAGCTCCGGATTACGCCCGATTTTAATTTTAATATCCTGGTATCCCTGCTTTTTGTACCCCTCAATTTCACGTTTTAATCCGTCGAGATCTTTACCCGGCGCGTAAAATCCTCCGCTTGCATATGCCGGAACCCTGTCAGAATGTGCGCCCAGGAGTTTAGATATCGGCATATTAGCAATTTTCCCGAGAATATCCCACAACGCAATGTCAATTCCACTTATACATCCCATCACAAGCCCTGTGCGCCCATTCGGAACATTTCTCCAGTACATTTTCTGCCAGAGGCGCTCAATTTCTGTAGGATCTTCTCCGATAATGGACGGAGCAAGCTGCTCCTCTACAATGTATTTTCCAATGACCAGTGGACTGCCATAACAGAATGCTTCCCCTATCCCATAGATTTCACAGTCTGTCTCTACACGTATCCACAACGCCTGCCTTGCCCGGCATATCGACATGGCATCACTCATAACCGGGCATTCCCAGCGCATGCCGATTGTTTTTACCGCAGTAATCTTCATAGTTTTCACTCCTTATGTGTTTTGATGAAAAAAGATTAGCACGCGTATAAAATCAAAGTCAAATTGTTAAAATCGAATTGTAAATTCGGATATATCTATGAACAGATTGCACAAATTGTTTTATAATAAAGTTGTTAATAAGTTGTTTTACATCTTACGGAGGGATATCATGGATCTTCATCAATTAAAGTACGTTATTGAGATTGCCAGAACACACAGCATATCCAGGGCATCGGAAAATCTGTTTATCAGCCAGTCAACTTTAAGCCAGTTTCTTACGAAACTCGAAGGAGAACTGGGGATTAATCTGTTCGAAAGGAAAAGAAATGAAATGCTTTTGACACCTGCCGGGCAGGCTTATGTAGAAGTTTGTGAAAATATGCTCCGTGAGAAAAAAGAGCTTTACAACCGTCTTGCTGACATGACGCAGTCCAGGACAGGACGTTTTTCTGTCGGTATCACCCCACAGTGGGGTGCTGTGGCGCTGTCTCATATAATTGTTCCTTTTTATAATGCATATCCTAATGTACAGATCGAGATTACCGAAGAAATCGCGGTCCCGCTGATCCGGCTGCTGAAGGAGCGGAAGATCGATATGGGAATTATCCCTCTCCCGGACAACTCTTCCCTGCCGCCTGAGAGTATTCTGCTTCAAACCGAAGAGCTGATACTCGCAGTCCCCAAGCGCCGCGCAGCTTCCCTTCCCCTCATTTACGCAGGAAAAAAGCTGCCACAAATAGATGTAGCAGCCCTGGAAGGGGAACCCATGATATTTTCTCAAAAGAAAACAACGATCCGCCAGCTTGAGGACCGCTGCTTTGCCTCTGGAAAAATCACTCCAAATATCGTAGCGGAAATCAACAGCCATCCTGCCAGCCTGATTATGACGGAGCAGGAATTCGGCTGTACATTTGTC
>JAHZHF010000128.1 GCA_019420405.1 Clostridiales bacterium | reverse complement strand
AACGGCTTCATATGCTTTTCACACCTTTCTGAATTACAGTTCAGCTATCAGGGAAGTGCGGTTTTACGAATGGCGCAGGCCGAACTGTTACGATTTATTTAACGAAGAAGGCCTGCGCCTTGCCGGAAGACGCAGGCCTGCCTGTAATCTTATTGATATTTTTCCACAAATGTTGTAACTACGTTTGTATTGAATTTCTCTGTTGCGCTTGCATCAAGCTGTCCCTGATCCACATAGAACTCACCCAGTTCTTTTGCGAATGTTCCAAGCTCACGCCCTGCCCATTCATCTTCTGTCAGCCAGTTCACACGCTCAAGGTCAGATACACAGTTTTCACGGCTTGTCTCCATACCGGATTCCTCAAGGAACTGTACCATAAGGTCTGCCGCTGCGTCCGGATCATCCTCCAGAGCCTTGTTTGCCTCCATTACGCAGTCTACATATGCCTGAATCAGATCTGATTTGTCATCCAGTGATTTCGGGTTTCCAACGATCTGGTCTACATAGCGTGTTCCCATATCTGCAAGGTTCGCAACCTGTACATATCCGTCATTCACTGCATCAAAGAAAGTCGGCACGTTCAGTGAAGCCGCCTCGCCCTGTCCGGACTGCAGTGCCTGATAAGCCTGAACCGTATCCATGTTGACGATGTTTACATCTGTTGCTTCCATTCCAAGTTTTTCCAGCCATTTCAGAACTGTAAAGTGCTGCGCTGTTCCGACCGGTGTAAGAACTGTGATGCCTTTTACAGTATCCGGGCTTCCGAGGACTGTCGGATAGGAAGGATTATAACCTTCATCTTCCGCGATCGGAGAATCCGGAGAAACGAACACGCCCTGTCCGTCTGTAGACTCAAGCACCTCTCCGATGATCAGCTCATCGTAGTTCGCCATACCTGTTACAGCCGCTGCACCCATATGTCCTACATCCCAGAGATCCGCCGCCAGAGCCTCGTTCATGGGAGCTCCTGTATCAAACATGGTGACTTCCATCTTAAATCCGGCTGCCTCGTCCAGTCCGTTCTCCTGGATGTAGTAAGTCGGCAGACTTGTGATCGTCGGCATCGCCGCCACTCTCAGTACCGGAAGGTCTCCGCCTTCTCCGGAAGAGCTTTCTGAGGATTCTCCGCTGCTGCCAGATCCTCCGCTGCAGGCTGCAAGAGACAGTGCCATAGCTGACGCCAGTAAAATTGCGAGTGCTTTTTTCATTTTCATAGTACTTCCTCCTTTGTTTTGATATTACCTATCTGTTTTTGTTGTATTCATTATATCAACGCCGTTTTTCCCCGTGTTTTGGATATTTTTACTTTTCTTTACTCTTCCCGATCCCGTTTTTCTTATTTTGACATTATATTTTATTTTTCGACTTTCAGCACCTTCTTTTTGTATAATATACATAAATTAAAATATGCTTTTTCGTCATTTCATCCTATATATTTTAGATCTTTTCCCTTGTCATTATATATTTATAACAGTCCTCTTCCGCGTTGTTCGTAAAACTGCACATAAAGAGGGTGCGCACTGATCTGTCAGTCGGTGCGCACCCTCTTTATATACATTTTTATTCTTACCGTTCATCCGGTTTTCTCTACATCTCATCAACAACCGCCGGCTCTTCTTCTTCCAGAGCCGCTTCATACCGGTTCAGAATGGTTGTCTGAATCCTCTCTCTCGTCCCGGAATTAATCGGATGAGCGATATCCCGGTATTCGCCGTCCAGAGCCTTTTTGCTCGGCATAGCGATAAATAAACCTTTCTCTCCCTCTATCACCTTAATATCATGAACTACAAATTCATCGTCAATGGTGATGGACACCACTGCTTTTAACTTTCCTTCTTTTGCTACTTTTCTTACACGTACATCTGTGATCTGCATATTTTCAGGTCTCCTTTCCTCTGTTTGCCGCATATTCTGCGGCTGGTATACCTTTGCGGTACTTTTTTCTTTTTCGCCGTGCATCCCACGGCCTGGTCGGTATACCTTCTTTCTGCCCTGTTCCTTACACCGTAATGTATACCTTTTTGGTATCTGCTAATCTGCATTTCCGCAGAGCCCGTCAGATGAACGCCTGCCCTCCCTCAATGACCCTGCTGCCCTCCCTTTACGCGGCAGGATCATAATGCATATCGTTCGTTCTTTTCTACTACGACTTTCACGCCGTTTTCTCCAACATGTCTTGTATTGGCCCGGATCGTGTCACGGCTCTCCACAATACAATTCTCAATATATGTGTTATCGCCCAGATACACATCATTCAGAATAATAGAATTCTTAATCACACAATTATTTCCGACAAACACTTTCTTGAAAATCACCGAATTTTCCACTGTTCCGTTGATGATGCTTCCGCTTCCCACAAGACTGTTCTTCACAACCGCTCCCGGATTGTATTTTGCCGGAGGCTGATCGCTCACCTTGGAGTAAACTGCCGGAAGTTCTTTAAAGAAATAGCTGCGCACTTCCGGTTTCAGGAAGTCCATATTCGTCTTATAGTATGCGTCTACTGTTGAAATATTGCTCCAGTAGCTGTTGATCTTATATCCGTATATCTTCTTCAGATTCTTATACCTGATCAGAATATCCGTCACAAAATCATATCTCTCTTCCTCCGCACAGTGCTCGATCAGATCGATGAGCAGCCTTCTGCGGATGACATAGATTCCGGTGGAAATCGTCTGGGAATGAGCCACCATAGGCTTCTCCTCAAACTCCTCGATTCTGGAGGACTCATTCATCCGGATCGTTCCGAACCTTGTCGCGTCCTCTCCTTCTTCAAGCTCTTTGCATACGACTGTGATATCCGCCTTCTTCGCGATATGATACTCCAGCACCTTATTGTAGTCCATCTTATACACCGCGTCCCCGGACGTGATAATCACATAAGGTTCATGGCACTTCCTTAAGAAATCCAGATTCTGATAGATCGAATCCGCCGTTCCTCTGTACCAGTATCCGTTATCCGCAGTAATCGTCGGTGTAAACACATACAGACCGCCCTGCTTTCTTCCGAAATCCCACCACTTTGAAGAATTCAGATGCTCATTGAGTGATCTCGCATTGTACTGAGTCAGAACCGCCACTCTCTGAATATGAGAGTTCGTCATATTGCTCAGCGCAAAATCAATCGCCCTGTAACTTCCGGCGACAGGCATTGCAGCCACCGCGCGCTTCGCAGTCAGCTCATGCATCTTCCTGTTGTTACCGCCGGCCAGAATAATTCCTACCGCTCTCATACTCTGTCACCTGCCTTTATCAATGTCTCTCCGCTCTCCAGCACTCCGCCGATGTAATCTTCGGCGGTTGTAACTCCGCTGATCGCGGTATTCTTCCCGATCTGCACGCCGGGCGGGATCACTGAGTTCTCCCCGATGGTCGCCAGGCCGCCGCTGTAAATATTGGGTTTCATCTTATTCGGCACTTCGCCTCCGATTCCGATCGCAGCTCCGCTGCCAATCACGGTATCCTCTGCGATAATCGCTTTCTCGATCACACAGTTCTCGCCGATCGTCACGCCCTGCATGATAATCGAGTCGCGCACAACACTGCCCTTTCCGATCGTCACGCCGCTGCCGAGCACCGAACTGTGGACCTCACCATAGATCTCGGAACCGTTGCTGATGATACACCGGTCCACCACTCCCTGTTCCGCAATATACTGCGGCGGAAGGCTCGAGCTGTTCGTGTAGATCTTCCAGAACTCCTCATACAGATTAAACTCCGGAATGATATCAATCAGCTCCATATTGGCTTCCCAGTATGAACTCAAAGTTCCCACGTCTTTCCAGTAACCGTTATACTCATAGGCAAAAAGCCTGTCCCCCCTGCCATGGCAGTACGGGATAATATGTTTTCCGAAATCGCAGTTCGGCTGGTCTTTCAGACTGATCAGCGCCTCCCTGAGCACCGGCCAGCTAAAGATGTAGATCCCCATGGACGCCAGATTGCTGCTCGGCTTCTCCGGCTTTTCCTCAAACTCCTTAATCCGGTTCTCCCCGTCCGTAACAACGATCCCGAACCGGCTTGCCTCCTCAATCGGCACCGGCATGGCGGCGATTGTCACATCCGCCTTATTTGCCTTGTGGAAATCCAGCATCACTTCGTAGTCCATCTTATAGATATGGTCACCGGAAAGAATCAGCACGTAGTCCGGATTATACGTCTCCATATAATTCAGGTTCTGATAGATCGCATTCGCGGTACCTGTATACCATTCACTGTTGGAACTCTTCTCATAGGGTGGGAGAATAGACACTCCGCCGACATTTCTGTCCAGATCCCAGGGGATACCGATCCCGATGTGAGTATTCAGGCGTAACGGCTGATACTGTGTCAGTACACCTACTGTATCGATTCCCGAATTAATGCAGTTGCTCAGCGGGAAATCAATAATCCGGTACTTGCCGCCAAACGCAACAGCAGGTTTCGCGACTTTTGCTGTAAGTACCCCCAGTCGACTGCCCTGTCCGCCCGCCAACAGCATGGCAATCATTTCCTTTTTGAACATTGCGTCACCTCATTTCTGGTAAGATGTAGATATTATACCATATAATCTCTTTCAGTGTATAATAATTTACAATTTTTTCTGTATTTTTTTACGCTTTTTATTACTTTTGTACAAAAAGAACTTCTTTTAATTTTTATCACATATAGTATAATATAGAAGACCAAGGAATTTTATAACTGAAAATGCCTTATTTTAAGAAAAAGCAACAGTTCAGCCCGCGCCATTCGTAAAACCGCACTTCGTGCTTACTGCGGCTGCCGCCGCTGTTTTACTCATTGACGGGCGCTCAGCTCATAGGACTGCACGATCGAAAAATCATGCGAGCATGATTTTCTCTCACGGACAGCCCTATGGCTGAACTGTTACAAGAAAAAAAAACAGAGAGAAGAGGAATTTACATGTATAAAATTGATTTTAACCACCCGATCCACGTCCATTTCATCGGAATCGGCGGCATCAGCATGAGCGGCCTGGCAGAGATCCTGCTCAAGGAAGGCTTCACCGTGTCCGGTTCTGACTCGAAGGAATCCCCGCTGACCAAAAAGCTGGAATCCGAAGGCGCACAGATCTTCTACGGCCAGAAAGCGGAGAATATCATCCCCGGTATCGGGTGTGTGATCTACACGGCGGCCATAAGCAGAAGCAATCCGGAGCTGATCGAGGCCGTTGCTCAGAAGCTTCCTCTGCTTACACGCGCCGAGCTTCTCGGACAGCTTATGAAAAATTATGATACGCCCATCGCCGTATCGGGTACTCACGGAAAAACTACCACCACGTCCATGATCTCCCACATCCTTCTGGAGGGGAATCTGGATCCGACAATCTCCGTCGGCGGCATCTTAAAGGCTATCGGTGGAAATATCCGGGTGGGGAATTCCGGGACATTTATCACGGAGGCATGTGAGTACACGAACAGTTTTCTCCACTTCTTCCCGAAGATCAGCGTAATTCTTAATATAGAAGAAGACCACCTGGACTTCTTCAAAGACCTGGAGGATATCCGCCACTCCTTCCACCAGTTTGCGGCGCTTCTGCCCGAAGACGGAACGCTTGTCATCAACGGGGATATCAAAGATTATTCCGAGATCTTCGAAGGGCTCTCCTGTAATGTCGTGACATACGGCTCCTCAGAGGGCTTCGACTACAGCGCGGACAATATTGCTTATGACGAGAACGGCCATGTATCCTTTGACCTGATTCGCAGTGGGAAACATACGGACCACATCTGCCTGTCTGTAACAGGGGATCACAATGTGTCCAACGCGCTGTCCGCCATCGCCGTTGCCGATCTCCTCGAGATCCCGATGGACGTGACAAAGAAAGGGCTGCTCTCCTTCACTGGAACGGACCGCCGCTTTGAGTACAAAGGAGAATTCAACGGCGTGACCATCATAGATGACTACGCCCACCACCCGACAGAGATCGCCGCGACCTTAAAAGCTGCGCAGCACTCTCCTCACAACTGTGTGTGGTGTGTCTTCCAGCCCCACACCTATACCCGCACCAAGGCATTTCTGCACGAATTTGCAGAATCTCTCTCCCACGCAGATCATCTTGTCCTTGCCGACATCTATGCAGCACGGGAGACAGATACGCTCGGAATCTCCTCCGCCGATCTCGCGCGGGAGGCGGAAAAGCTTGGAACAGACACCCATTATTTCCCGTCCTTTGGAGAAATTGAGGCGTTTCTGAAAGAAAACTGCCGGCCCGGTGATCTGCTCATTACGATGGGCGCGGGAGACATCGTCAACGTGGGTGAAGACCTGCTGAAATAACGCAGCAGTTCAGTCCGGGCTTACAGTGTTCCTGTCAGATATCCCCCTCCCGCAGACGCGGTTTTAACGCGTTCGCGGGAGTTATCCACACACTTTTACACACAGCAGGAAGTTATCCACATACTTTTACACATAGTTATCTACAAAAAAGCCGGAGTTACCCACGAAAAAACACTTTTTAACCCGGTAATAAAATGATATATTATTCATGACAGGGGAAATCAAAATCACAGATCAGATTTTCCGTCGCGCGATAAAGAAAGCGGAACGAGCTGCTCCGCTTTTTCTTTTTCGCCATGGCGGTTCCCCGACAGTTACAAAAGCGGATAGAAGAAAGTGGGACGGGAAATTATGAAGACATTGACACTGAAAAACAAGTATCAGACGAACGCAACATTACTGCCGAATGATTTTATAGACAACTACATGATCGACGCTAACGGCGAGTTTGTGAAGGTATACCTTTTCCTTCTGCGTCATCTGGACGACCCCTGCTCGTCCCTTACTCTGACTACGATAGCAGACTGCCTGAACAACACGGAGAACGATATTCTCCGGGCGTTCCGTTACTGGGAAAAGACGGGGCTTCTGCGCCTTGAGCGCGACGCGGACGGCAAGATCGTCTGTATCGAACTGGAGCGTGGTTCTGTTCTTGCATCAGCCGATTCAGTCGGCTTGGGTCCGGCCGGCTCCAGTTCTGTCAGTTCGGAGCAGCCTGTCCCGGCGGTTCTCCCGGGTGCTGCCGCGCAGACAGAAGCATCCGCCCGGCCGGATATCTCTGCGGCCAGAACAGGGAATGCGGTTCCCCTGGATGCGTTCCGCGCCCAGAAGGAAATCAAATCCCTCCTGTTTATCACAGAACAGTACCTGGGTAAAACACTGACCCATTCAGATATGGAGACAATCACGTACTTCTATGAAACCCTCCACATGTCCGCCGACCTGATCGAATACCTGATCGAGTCCTGTGTGGAGAACGGACACAAAAGTATGCATTATATACGCAAAGTTGCTTTTTCCTGGGCTGAGGCCGGGATCGAAACCGTGTCCCAGGCAAAGGAGGAGTCCGCACTCTACAGCAGGAACTGCTATACTGTGATGAACGCTTTCGGCATCAAAAACCGGGGGCCGGCGTCCTCCGAGCTTTCCTACATAAAAAAATGGGCGGAAGAATACGGCTTTTCCTCCGATATCATAGAAGAAGCCTGCAGCCGTACAATTGCAGCCACTCATCAGCCGAGTTTTGAGTATGCGGATTCTATTCTGACCAAATGGTATCAGAAGAAAATCCGCAGCATAAACGACATCGCCGCTCTCGACGAGGCTTATTTAAAAGAGCGGTCCTCCAGAACTTCCTCAAAGCAGCGGTCAGTATCGCGGAACCTGAACAACTTCGAGCGACGCAGCTACGATATGGAATCTCTGGAAGAGCAGTTGTTAAAGAGTAATTAGAAGGAGTACATCCATGGCGCTGAAAAATTCACAATACTATGCGATCATGCGGGACTATGAGCAGAAACGGCTGAAAAACCATGATATTCAGACAGCCCGCTACGAGGAAGTATACAAGAAGCTGCCCGAATTCCGGACTCTGGACGAGTCCATCTCTATCCTCTCTGTACAGTACGGGAAGAAACTTCTGGACGGCGACGAGCACGCGCTCGACTCGCTCAGGGAAGAGCTTGAGATTCTCCGCAGCAGCAAGAAAAACCTCCTTACATCGGCCGGATTCCCCGAGGATTATCTGGAACCGGTGTACGACTGTCCGGACTGTAAGGACACCGGATATATCGGAAATCGCAAGTGCCACTGCTTCAAACAGGCGATTATACAGCTCCTCTACGAGGAATCAAATATCAAAGAATTTCCGGTTGAGGCATCTTTCGACAATTTTTGTCTTGATTTTTATTCGTCCTCACATTATGATAAAACAACCGGGCGTTCTGCCCGGGCCATGATGGAAGACACGCTGAAAATATGCAGGAATTTTATCGACACCTTCGGAACGGAATTTCACAACCTCTTTTTCTACGGGAGCGTGGGTGTGGGGAAGACTTTCCTCTCCACCTGTATCGC
>JAHZHF010000127.1:1488-8380 GCA_019420405.1 Clostridiales bacterium | reverse complement strand
TCGCTCCACTTCCGGACACATTTTGACAGAAAACGTTATTGAACTAAATAGCTGTAATTCGTAACAAAGAAGAAATACTTGTAACTTTTTTGTAATAGTAATATAATGTGAATATGTTGGGTGGAAGATTTTAAACCGTCTCACCCCGGCATAAATAATTAAAGGAAGACAAGAGGAATAGCATTATGGGAAAATATTTTGGAACCGACGGTTTCCGCGGGGAAGCAAATGTAGTCCTTACAGTTGAACATGCATTTAAGGTGGGCCGTTATCTCGGCTGGTATTTCGGACAGGATCACAAGGCAAGAGTCGTGATCGGAAAAGATACGAGAAGGAGCAGTTATATGTTCGAGTATGCGCTGGCAGCAGGACTGACTGCGTCAGGCGCGGATGCGTACCTTCTTCATGTTACAACAACCCCCAGCGTTTCCTATGTCGTGAGAACAGAGGATTTTGACTGCGGAATTATGATTTCAGCCAGCCACAATCCGTTCTATGATAATGGGATCAAGGTAATTAATAGCGCCGGACACAAGATGGAAGCCGAAGTTGAGGAGAAAATTGAAGCGTACATTGACGGGGAGATTGAGGAGCTTCCCCTTGCGACGAAAGAAAAGATCGGGCGTACCATCGACTATGCTGCCGGAAGGAACCGCTATATCGGACATCTGATCTCTCTGGCAACAAGATCCTTCAAGGACATGCGCGTCGGACTGGACTGTGCGAACGGAAGCTCATCCGCTATCGCAAAGAGCGTATTTGACGCTCTTGGAGCAAAAACATATGTAATTAACAACGAGCCGGATGGAACCAATATCAATACAAACTGCGGTTCCACACATATTCATGTTCTCCAGGAGTTCGTAAAGGAGAAAAAGCTGGATGTGGGATTTGCATTTGACGGAGATGCCGACAGATGTATCGCTGTGGATGAGAACGGCAATGTAGTAGATGGCGACCGTATTATGTATGTATGCGGGAAATATCTGATGGAGCAGGGGCGGCTCGAAGGGAATACGATCGTCACAACGGTTATGTCTAACCTGGGACTCTATAAAGCATGTGACAAGATCGGAATGAAGTACGAGCAGACGGCAGTGGGAGATAAATATGTGTATGAAAATATGCTGAAAAACGGATTTGTGCTGGGCGGCGAGCAGTCCGGACATATCATTTTCAGCAAGCACGCAAGAACAGGCGACGGTATTCTCACTTCCCTGATGGTAATGGAAGTAATGCTTGAGAAGAAGCAGACACTTGGCAAGCTGGCGGATGAGGTAAAGATCTTCCCGCAGCTTCTCAAGAACGTTCGCGTGAAAGATAAAAAGACGGCGAGAGAAAACCCGGCAGTTCAGGCTGCAGTTCAGAAGGTGGCTGACGAGCTTGGAAGCGACGGACGTATCCTTGTCCGTGAGAGCGGCACAGAACCGGTGATCCGCGTGATGGTGGAAGCAGCGACAGACGAGATCTGCGAGAAATACGTGGACAGCGTAGTAGCAGTAATCGAAGCAGAAGGGCTGACAGAGTAAAACCTGGAAAACAGTGTTACAGGGCAAATGGAACTTGTTTGAGTGAAAATGAGTTGTTCCATTTGCCCTGTTGCTTTTAGCTGTTTTATTCCGCTGTGATCACTGTCTGATAACCGGCCGCTTTCAGCCGCCGTTCCATCTTTGCGGCCTCATCCAAAGTGGGAAATGTACCTACGGTCACCCGGTAAAGCCCGTCGCCCTGACTGACGACTGCGGGGAAATCCTGTTCCAGAAGTTCTTTCTGAAGACGGTCGGCATACGCGCCGTTTCGAAATGCGCCTGCCTGGACCGTATATCCTAAGGCGGGGATGGGGCGGCCCTGTTCCGGAGAGATTTCGGGGCCGGACGATCCCGGGGGGACGGACGTGCCGTTTTCCCAGTAGCCGTTCCGGGAGAGAGTATCGAGGATACCATCCGCGATTCCGAGAGCGATGTCATCAAAGTTGGCGTCAAAGAGTTCGTTGTCGGTATCGGAATTGATAAAACCGACTTCTACGAGGACGGCGGGCATCTTTGTGCGGCGCAGGACTACCAGGCCGGGCCGTTCTTTTACGCCCCGGTTTACGAAACCGATGGCTTCGAGCTGTTCGTTGATGCTCTCAGCCATCTGCAGCTTGATGCCGGACTTGTCGTAGACGAGAGTCTCAACGCCGGATACTGTATTGTCTGTGGGATAAGAGTTTCGATGGATAGAGACGAAGAAGTCGGCTCCGGCTTCGTTGGCCTCCATTGCCTTCTGATAAGGGGACTCATATACGTCGGTTGTACGTGTGTAGAGGACATCCAGACCGCGGCTCTGGAGAATTTCGCCGACTGCCAGGGTGAGGGCGAGCGTATCGTCTTTTTCCTGTCTTCCGTTATATACAGCGCCGGGATCGCGTCCGCCGTGTCCGGCGTCGAGCATGATAGTATAAGGCATGGTAGTACTTCCTTTTTCAGATTGATCTATAATAAAATATGCACGGGCATAAAGAAAAGTGATGGTTCTATGGCTGAATTGTTACAAAAAAAGTGACTGCCGTAAAAACAGTCACTTTGAATGCAGCGGTTTAGTTTCCTCCGGTCTCTGTGCCAGCGTCAGTTTCGGACTCTTTTTCTTTTCCGTTTCCGGCTTCCGGGGAAATTGTTCCGTCGGGAAGATACATATGAACGGTCTCCACACGGTTTTTGTCCAGGGACTCTACTACCAGGCGGATTCCGTTTTCCAGAACTACTTCGTCCCCCGCCTCCGGCATTCGATCCAGGTGCTCGATGATAAGGCCGCCCAGAGAGTCGTAATCCTCTGACTCAAAGCCGGTGTGAAGCTGGTCGTTGATGTCATCCAGATTAACGGAACCTTCAATCAGATACTCGCGGTCCGCGATCTGCCGGATCAGCTCGTCTTCTTTCTCGTCGTACTCATCATGAATCTCGCCTACGATCTCCTCCAGGATATCTTCCAGTGTGACCAGCCCGGCCATCTCGCCGTACTCATCGAGTACAATGGCGATATTGAATGTAGAATCGCGCATTTCCACAAGCAGCTCGGAGATACTTTTATATTCATAAGTAAAATGAGGCTTGCGCATGACGTCACGGATCTGGAAGTTTTCCTTCCGGTCATAGAGCAGCAGGTCCTTCATGTTGATAATGCCGACAATGTTGTCCTGGCTGTCTTCGTAAACCGGAAGACGCGTATATTTATCTTTGCGGAATATTTCGATCAGTTCTTCATAAGTATTATTGACGTCGGCAAAGGTGACATGCACTCGCGGGACCATGATATCCTTTGCGTTGGCGTCTCCCATATCAAATACGTTGTAGATCATTTCCTTTTCATCCGCCTCAATAACGCCGTTTTCGTGGCTTACGTCCACGATTGTCCTCAGCTCGTCCTCGGTCATCGACTTGTTCGATGCATTCGGATCAACTCTGAGCAGGAACATGATGCCGCGGCAGAACAGGTTGATGACAAAGATCACAGGTGTCATAACAGTCATGAACATGCGCAGTACCACAATATACCTGAGCGCTATTTTCTCAGCGTTCAGCGTTGCATAGTTTTTCGGTGTAATCTCACCGAATACGAGGATCGCAACAGTGAGGACCGCAGTTGCAATACTGACCATATAACCGCCGAAAGCATATGCGAGAGATGTTGACAGGGCCGAAGCGGAAAGATTGACTATATTATTTCCGATAAGGATAGCACTGAGCATTTTAGAGGTATGATTCTCCGTAGTGTCGAGGACAAGCGCAGCGCGGCGGTTCCCTGATTCTGAAAGGGAACGGAGGCGGATCTTGTTCACCGACATCAGTGCCGTCTCATTTGACGAAAAGAATGCGGAAAGCATTAAAAGAATTATAAGTATAATTAATTGAAAACTGTCACCGGAATCCACGGTTTTAAATTCACTCCTTTGATTTTAACAGGTGTCAGTCCGTGGCTGAACTGAACTCTGTGTTAACAAAATATGCCGGAATGCGGCACACAAAACGATATAGATACGAAAACAGTATACACTCTTTTTAAGGAGTTTGCAAGATTCTTTACATCTGGCCGCGGTTGGATTATAATATGGAAACAATGAGGTGGGATGCGAAGTGGTACTAAATAAGATAGAAATGGAGTACATTTTATGGATTTATACAGGGAACTGTTAAACGCAGCAGAGGGCGCGGAAGTTTTCGTCAATGAACCGATGAGCAGGCATACTACATTCCGGGTCGGAGGACCGGCAGACTATTTTGTCATGCCGTCGGATACCGGAGAGATCGGACGGGTGATCCGTCTCTGCCGTGAGGCGGATGTGCCGTATTATGTGATGGGAAACGGAAGTAATCTCCTTGTGGGGGACGGAGGATACCGGGGAGTGATCATTCAGATTTCCCGCAATATGAGCAGGATAGAGACAGACGGCACACGGATCCGGGCTCAGGCAGGAGCGCTTCTGTCGAAGGTGGCAGCCGCTGCGCTTGAGGCATCTCTTGCATCAGGGATACCGGGGACGTTGGGCGGTGCATTGAGGATGAATGCGGGCGCTTACGGCGGTGAGATGAAACAGATTGTTGAGAGCGCGGAAGTTCTGACTGCTGACGGCGAGATCCTGACCCTGCCGGTGGAGGAGCTGGGGATGGGATACCGGACCAGCGTGATCTCCAGAAATGATTATGTGGCGCTCGGAGCGGTGCTTAATCTTCAGCAGGGAGAGCGGGAAGAGATCCGGGGGCAGATGGAAGAACTGCAAAGAAAGCGGATCGAGAAGCAGCCTCTGGAGTACGGAAGCGCGGGAAGCACATTTAAGCGGCCGGAAGGATATTTCGCAGGGAAGCTGATCGAAGAGGCAGGACTTAGAGGATACCGCGTGGGTGATGCTCAGGTTTCGGAGAAGCACTGCGGGTTTGTGATCAACCGTGGAAATGCCACTGCCGCGGAAGTTGTGCAGTTGATGAACGATGTAGTGGAACGTGTGAAGGATACTTCCGGTGTCACTCTTGAGCCGGAAGTGAAGAGAATAGGAGAGTTTTGACAGATGCGTTTTGTGATTGTGACTGGAATGTCGGGAGCCGGAAAGTCAACGGCGCTTAAGATGCTGGAGGATATGGGATATTTCTGCGTGGATAATCTTCCGATTCCCCTGCTTCCAAGGTTCGTTGAGATGTTCAGCGAGCCGGAGGAGGAAGTAAAGAAAGTGGCTCTGGGGCTTGACGTCAGAGGCGGTCAGGATTTCTCCGGCCTCAAGGATGTGCTCGACGATATGGATGAGAGGGAGATTCACTATGAGATCCTCTTCCTCGATGCGCAGGACGACGTTTTGATCAAGCGCTATAAGGAGACCCGGCGCCAGCATCCGCTGAGCGGCTCCGGGCGTGTGGATACGGGGATTGCCAGAGAACGGGAGAAGATCCTTTTCCTCAAGATGCGCGCGACGTATATCCTGGACACGAGCAAGCTGCTGACAAGGGAGCTGCGGATAGAGCTGGAGAAGATCTTCGTAAGGGGACAGCGCTTTTTAAACCTGTATATTACGGTGATGTCCTTCGGTTTCAAATACGGAATCCCGCAGGACTCGGATCTGGTGTTTGATGTACGTTTCCTGCCGAATCCCTATTACATTGATGAGCTGAAAGAGAAGACGGGCAATGATCCTGAGGTGCAGGACTATGTGATGGGGAGCGACAAATCAAGAGTATTTCTGGAAAAGCTGAAAGACATGGTTGAGTTTTTGATTCCCAATTATATACTGGAGGGGAAAAACCAGCTTGTGATCTCCATCGGGTGCACCGGCGGAAAGCACAGATCGGTGACTCTTGCCAACGCGCTTTACCAGATGCTTGAGGAGCAGGAAAATTACGGCGTCCGTATCGAACACCGGGATATCGGGAAAGACAGTATCACAAAAAGGAAGTGAGGCCATGTCCTTTTCAGGAAAAGTCAGGGAAGAACTGGCGGGGAATATCAGCCCTGCCCGCCACTGCCGGATTGCCGAAATATCTGCAATTATCGGGATGTGCGGTACGGTCGTGATTAACAGCTTCGACCGGTGCAGTATAAAAATCCACACAGAAAACCTGCTTGTCGCAAGAAAAGTCTTTACATTAATAGAAAAAACATTTAATATAAAAACTGATATTTCCGTAAGAAGAAATATCGCGAAAGAGAGCGTTTCCTATGCGGTCATTATAAGACAGCATGAAGACGCCCTGAGAATTCTGCAGGCGGCAAAAATGATAAGCGAACATGAGAGGCGGGCAGATGAACTGCGCCCGTTTAATCCGCTTGTGATCCGTCAGACATGCTGCAGGAGAGCCTTCTTAAGAGGCGCCTTCCAGGTGGCAGGGTCTATGAGTGATCCGCGGAAGTCGTATCATTTTGAGATCGTGTGCTCCTCAGAGGAGGCGGCGCAGCAGATCCGGGATGTGATTCGCAGTTTCGGTCTGGATGCCAAGATTGTCCAGAGGAAAAAATCATTTGTTGTCTACCTGAAAGAAGGCTCACAGATAGTAGATATTTTAAATGTGATGGAAGCGCACAGATCATTGATGGAGCTTGAGAATGTCAGGATTCTCAAGGAAATGCGCAATCCCGTGAACAGAAAGGTGAACTGCGAGACTGCCAATATCAATAAAACTGTGTCGGCGGCGGTAAAACAGATCGAGGATATTACATATCTCAGAGATACGGTGGGGTTTGAACATCTGCCGGAAAATCTGGTGGAAGCCGCGCAGGTCCGTCTGGAGAATCCGGACGCGACTTTAAAGGAGCTGGGCGAGGCGCTGGATCCTCCGGTGGGAAAGTCCGGGATCAATCACAGGCTGCGCAGACTAAGTGAGATGGCAGAAAAGGCAAGGCAGGAACAAGGAGGATTATTATGATTAAGACA
>JAHZHF010000127.1:0-1478 GCA_019420405.1 Clostridiales bacterium | reverse complement strand
CCATTGTAGTAAAGGCAGACGTTGGATTTGATGGAAGACCGATCGCACTGCTCGTTCAGGAGGCAAGCCAGTACGCAAGCAAGATTTATATCCAGATCGGCGAGAAGCATATCAATGCCAAGAGTATTATGGGTATGATGAGCCTGAGCCTGGAAGACGGTGAGAAGATCACGGTCGTGACAGATGGAGAGGACGAGAAGCGTGCGGCAGAAGGTATTCGTACATTCTTTGCCAATATCGCAGTATAAAGCAGGATAAAAGCCGCCTGTAAGGCGGATGGATAGATGAACAGAAAAGATGAGACGGGGCTGTGCATGAAGTACAGCCTCGTACTGTCTGTACTGGAGATATTTCTGATAAGGAGAGCGGATGAGATGTCGAAGAAGATGCTGTTTATATATAATCCAAATGCAGGGACCGGTGTGTTGAAACCGAAGCTTTCAGATGTTCTGGATATCTTTGTAAAAGCGGGATATGAGCTGACTGTCTATCCGACGCAGAGAGCGCATGATGCGGTAGAAAAGGTACAGAAATCCCGGGGTAAATTTGACCTGATTGTGTGCAGTGGAGGAGACGGAACACTGGATGAGGTTATGACGGGAATGCTGCTTGGGGGTGTCGAGGCGCCGCTCGGTTATATCCCGGCGGGCACGACCAATGACTTTGCTGCCAGCCTGGGAATCGCAAAAGATATTCTGGAGGCGGCCGACACGGCGGTAAACGGGGCTCCTTTTCCGTGTGACGTGGGGAAATTTAACGATGACTATTTCATATATATTGCGGCTTTCGGTCTGTTTACAGACGTATCATATGAAACGAAGCAGAGCATGAAAAATATTCTGGGCCACCTGGCGTACGTGCTGGAGGGGACAAAGAGGATCTTCAATATCCCTTCCTATCGGATCAAAGTGACGCACGATGGGGAAGAGTTCGAAGATGAATTTATATTCGGAATGGTGACAAACTCCAGATCAGTCGGCGGATTTAAGGGAATCATCGGACCTGATGTGGTCTTTGATGACGGAGAGTTTGAAGTAACGCTGATCAAAACGCCTAAGAATCCTATTGAGCTGAATGAACTGCTGGGAGCGATTCTCATGAAACAGATCAATCCGCAGAGAATGTATTCTTTTAAGTCCAGCTGTATACGTTTTGAGTGCATGGAAGAGATCCCCTGGACGAGAGACGGGGAGTTCGGCGGCGCGCACAGTGAGGTTTGTATCCGGGATGTAAAGCAGGCGCCGGGGATCATGATTCGTCCGGAGACTGTAGCGGGACTTTCCGTAGCAGGACAAATTCAGAAAGAAAATCATAGCTGAACTTTAGCTGAACTTTTATAAAAAAATTGAAAAAAAGACTTGCATTCTTTAAAAACCTGTGCTATATTAATATTCGCTGTGAGGCACAAGTCAAACGGCGAATAAAATAAGGCTCCGTGGTCAAGCGGTCAAGACGCTAGCCTCTCACGCTGGAATCAG
>JAHZHF010000126.1 GCA_019420405.1 Clostridiales bacterium | reverse complement strand
TCATTAAGCTGCCCCGTCAGATCCTGCGGGTGCTGATCTCGGGGGAGTCGAGAGGAAGACTTAAGGAGATCGAGTTCTCAGATCCTTATCTGCGCGCTCAGGTGGAGATCTTAAGCGAGGAACAGATGACTATTCCGGAGGATTTAAACGGAGAGGCCATGGAGCGCGGGCTGAAAGATATGCTTACAGACTATGCTGCAAAGAACGGGAAGATGTCCCGGGAGGCGGTCGCGCAGCTTCTGGAGATCAGAGATTTAAGGAAGCTGGTGGATCAGATCGCGGCGAATATCCCGCTCTCCTACACGGACCAGCAGGAGCTTCTGGAGGAGACAGATTTCTGGAAAAGGTATGAAAAACTGGCGTTCAAGCTGGTCAATGAAGTCCAGATCATGAATATCAAGGAGGAGATCCAGCGGAAAGTAAAAGAGCGCGTGGATAAACATCAGAGAGAATACATCCTGAGAGAACAGTTAAAGCTGATCCGGGAGGAGCTGGGGGAAGATTCTACCATCTCCGACGCAGAGGAGTTTGAGAATGCCCTGAAAAAGCTGGAGGCTCCTGATGAAGTGAAGGAGAAACTCCAGAAGGAGATCAACCGTTTCAAGAGCTCTCTGAACTCTCCTTCTGAGAACGGGGTGATACGGACTTATATCGAGACGCTCCTGGAGATGCCCTGGGATAAGGCGTCCCAGGACAATAATGACATTGAGTATGCAAAGCAGGTACTCGACGAGGATCACTACGGTCTGGATCAGGTCAAGGAGAGAATCCTGGAATTCCTCGCAGTCCGGACGCTTACGAAGAAGGGGGAAAGCCCGATTCTATGTCTGGCAGGACCGCCGGGCACCGGAAAGACGTCCATCGCCAGATCCCTTGCAAGAGCGCTCAAGAAGCCTTACGTGCGCATCTCTCTCGGAGGCGTGCGGGATGAGGCGGAGATCCGGGGACACCGGAAGACCTACGTGGGGGCAATGCCGGGGCGGATCGCCAACGGCATCCGCACGGCCGGAGTGAAAAATCCGGTGATGCTTCTGGATGAGATCGACAAAGTGAGCACAGACTATAAAGGTGATACATTCTCCGCCCTTTTGGAGGTGCTGGACGGTGAGCAGAACAGCCGGTTCCGGGATCATTACCTGGAAGTCCCCCTTGATTTGTCCGAGGTGCTTTTCATCACCACGGCGAATACGCTGCAGACCATACCCCGGCCGCTTCTGGACCGTATGGAAGTGATTGAGATCAGCAGCTATACGGAGAACGAGAAACTTCATATCGCTATGGAGCACCTGATTCCCAAGCAGCTCGAGTGCCACGGCCTTACAAAAGACCAGGTCACTTTCAGCAGACAGGCGGTCTGGAAGATGGCCCGCAGCTATACGAAGGAAGCGGGGGTAAGACAGCTTGAGCGTGAGATTGGAAATATCTGCCGGAAGGCGGCGAAAGAGATCCTGACGACGGACCGGAAGAAGATCGCTGTCACAGACCGGAATCTCCACAGGTTCCTGGGAAAAGAGAAATATACCTATCAGATGGCGAATCCGGCTCCGGAGGTGGGAATCGTCCGGGGGCTTGCGTGGACCAGCGTGGGCGGCGATACCCTGCAGATCGAGGTGAATGTGATGCCCGGAAGCGGGGAAGTGATGCTGACAGGGCAGCTCGGTGATGTGATGAAAGAGTCGGCCCGTACCGGAATCAGCTATATCCGCTCTGTCAGCGGGAAATACGATGTGGCAGCGGACTTTTTCGATAAGCATGATATCCACGTACATATTCCGGAAGGGGCGGTGCCCAAGGACGGACCGTCGGCGGGAATTACCATGGCGACGGCCATGCTCTCCGCGGTCACCGGAAAGAAAGTGCGTTCCGACCTTGCCATGACGGGGGAAATTACCCTGAGGGGAAGGGTTCTGCCGATCGGCGGACTCAAAGAGAAGCTGCTGGCGGCCAGAGGCGCCGGGATCAGAACGGTGTTAATTCCGAAAGAAAACAAAGCGGACGTGGAAGAACTCTCCCAGGAGATTACGAAAGGCCTGGAGATTCTCCCGGTGGAGAATATGGATGAAGTGCTTCAGGCTGCACTGGCAGAGTCTGACACTGAAGAAAACCGGGTGTGAGAGGAGGAAAATATGGTAATCAGAAATATTAGTCTCGAAACAGTGTGCGGGATTACAAGCGCCCTGCCGGAGAATATCCATCCGGAGGTGGCGTTTGCGGGGAAATCCAATGTCGGTAAATCCTCGCTGATCAACGGCCTTATGAACCGGAAATCCTATGCCCGGATCTCGGCTACGCCCGGAAAGACTCAGACGATCAATTTCTATAACATTAACGATGAACTGTACCTGGTGGACCTGCCAGGATATGGGTATGCAAAGGTGTCTGAGAAGGAGAAGCAGCAGTGGGGAAAAATGATCGAGCGCTATCTGCATGGCTCTAAACAGCTCCGTGCGGTATTTCTGCTCATTGACATCCGCCATGAGCCTTCCGCAAACGATAAGATGATGTACCGGTGGATCGTGGAACGGGGCTATGAGCCTGTTATAATCGCCACAAAACTGGACAAAATAAAAAGAAGCCAGGTTCAGAAACATACGAAAATGCTCAGAGCGGGCCTGGGTCTCGTACCGGGAACCAGGATTATTCCATTCTCATCCGTCACAAAACAGGGAAGGGATGAGATATGGGAACTGATTGAGACAGAGTGTCTGGACAGTTCAGATGCACACAGCGCAGAACTGCCGGATGCCGTCAGCGAAAACGGGGTGGAGAAGGATGGAAAATAGACGTCCGTACTGGCAGGTGGGACTGCGGCTTCTGTTCAGTCTTCTTGCCACAGCGGCATTCATAGTGATCGGGGTGAAGATGCTCGGATTTTTCGTTCCGTTCGTGGTGGGCTGGATTATATCAGCAGTTGCCTATCCCCTGGTAATCTGGCTGGAGAAGCATCTGCGGATCATCAAGAAGCTGGGATCTGCGCTGATCGTTATACTGGTACTCGCGGCCATTGTGCTTGCGCTTTATTTCGGGATCAGCCGCCTTACGGAAGAGATCAGCGGCCTGGTGAAAGATTTTCCGGAGATGTACGCTCAGCTCGAAGCGGGGCTTCGCCAGATCGGAGATACTCTTTCGGGGGTATTCGTGAAACTGCCGGAAGGAATTCAGGAAGGCTGGAATGCGGTCGTGGAAAACCTGGATCAGTATATGGGGAATCTGGTTTCTGAGATCAGCGAGCCTACTGTGACGGCTGCGGGGAATATCGCGAAGAGGGTGCCTTACTATCTGATCTCGTTTATCGTGATGGTCATGTCCGCGTATTTCTTTATCGTGCAGCGAGAGGAAGTGCTGAGATGGTTAAAGCGGATTGCACCCCAGTCCGTACAGAAACGGATGACCCTTGTAATGGATAATTTAAAATATGCGGTGGGAGGATATTTCAAGGCGCAGTTTAAGATCATGGGGATCGTGTTTCTGATCCTTCTGGTGGGCCTTGGATTCCTGGACGTCGGCTATTTTGTGCTTGTCGCGTTTTTGATCTCCTTCCTTGATTTCCTTCCGTTCTTCGGGACTGGGACGGCCATGATCCCCTGGGCTGTATACAAATTCTTCATGGGGGACTACAAGATGACGGCGGCTCTTGTGGTGATCTATGTGATTACCCAGGCGGTGAGGCAGCTGATTCAGCCAAAGCTGGTGGGCGACAGTGTGGGACTTAACCCCCTGGTGACGCTGATCCTTTTGTATGTCGGATACCGGATGGGAGGAATCCTCTGGATGATTCTGGCAGTACCGATCGGCATGGTGCTGATCAATATGTGCCAGGCAGGTGCGTTTGATTATATTTTCGACGACGTCCGCATCCTGGTGGAGGGAATCCTGGGACTGCGTGAAAGCGATGACGGAAGCGGAGAAGGCGGCAGGTGACAGTTCTATGGCTGAACTGTAACACCAACTGTAACACCGACGCCTCTACAAAAAGAATTCTGCGTTGAAAAAGCATACCGGGTATGCTATGATGAGTTAGGAAATTGAATTTTCTGAATACTGCAAGGAGGTATGGAACCATGAAAAAATATGTATGTGATGTATGTGGATACATCTATGATGAGGTAACTGGAGATCCGGATAACGGAGTAGAGCCGGGAACAAAGTGGGAAGATGTACCGGAAGATTTTGTCTGCCCGCTGTGCGGAGTAGGCAAGGATCAGTTCTCAGAAGTTGAATAATTTTTGTTACTGAATAGAAACGAATTAAAAAAGTGAGAAAAGCGCCGTCCCACAGATTGAGAAAAGAAGTGGAACGGCACTTTTTATCAGGGAAGAGGAAAAGATATGAGTAAATATGATGTGATCATCATCGGAGCTGGGCCGGGAGGAATCTTTGCGGCCTATGAGCTTGTGAAGAAGGCTCCGGACCTGAAAGTTGCGGTGTTCGAGGCGGGGAATCCCCTGGAGAAGAGAAAGTGTCCGATTGACGGAAAAAAGGTGAAGAGCTGTATCGGCTGCAAAACCTGTGCGATTATGAGCGGCTTCGGAGGAGCAGGAGCTTTTTCAGACGGGAAATATAATATTACCAATGATTTTGGCGGAAGCCTGTATGAATATATCGGAAAAGACACGGCGATTGATCTGATGCACTATGTGGACGAGATTAACGTAAACTACGGCGGAGCGGGCACGAAGATGTACACCACTGCCGGGACAAAGTTCAAGAAACTGTGCATGCAGAACAAGTTAAAGCTGCTCGACGCATCGGTACGTCATCTGGGAACGGATATCAATTATGTGGTCCTGGAGAATATGTTCAACGAACTCAAGGAAAAAGTGGAATTCCGTTTTAACTGCCATGTGGACAATGTGGAGCTTGCCGACGGCGGGTACAGGATTCTCTCACAGGGCCAGGCGGTGGATGAGTGTACCTACTGTATCGTGTCTGTAGGACGCAGCGGCAGCAAGTGGATGGAGAAGATCTGCGAGGGACTTGAGATCCCGACGAAATCAAACCGTGTGGATATCGGCGTGAGAGTCGAGCTTCCGGCTGTTATATTCTCTCATCTGACAGATGAGCTCTACGAGAGCAAGATCGTGTACCGCACGGAGAAGTTTGAGGATAAGGTGAGGACATTCTGCATGAATCCGTGCGGAATCGTTGTCAACGAGAATACGAACGGCATTGTAACGGTGAACGGACACAGCTATGAGGACCCGGAGAAGCAGACGGAGAATACCAACTTCGCCCTTCTCGTGGAGAAGCATTTTTCAGAGCCGTTCAAAGACAGCAACGGATACGGCGAGAGCATCGCGCGGCTTTCCAATATGCTGGGCGGCGGCGTGCTCGTACAGCGGTTCGGAGATCTGATCCGCGGAAGAAGAAGTACATGGAAGAGGATTGAAGAGGGATTTGTCCGCCCGACGCTGGCGGCGGAGCCGGGAGACTTAAGCCTTGTTCTTCCGAAACGTATCCTGGACGGCATCATCGAGATGATCTATGCTCTCGACAAGATTGCTCCGGGTACGGCCAACGATGATACACTGCTCTATGGTGTTGAAGTCAAGTTCTACAATATGGAGGTAAAACTTGACGAGCACCTCGAGACAAGACACAAGGGACTCTATGTGATCGGGGATGGAAGCGGCGTAACTCATTCTCTGTCCCATGCATCTGCCAGCGGCGTATACGTGGCGAGAGAGATCGCCGAAGGCCGGAGATAGCCCGATCCAGTATTGAAATGATAAAACTGCTTGCAGTGGATATGGACGGTACATGCTTAAACAGCAGAAGCCAGATGACAGATGAGACTCTCCTCGCGCTCAGGCGCGCCGCGGCTGCGGGGATAACGGTGGTGCCTGCCACCGGGCGGAATCTGGGCTGCATCCCTTACAGGCTGGCGGCGGGAACGCTTCATGAGGGAAATGTGCCGGGCCATAAGACGGAATGTGAGAAGAATAAAGGACTCTTTCGATACGTGATTACCTCCAATGGAGCCGTTGTGGCGGATATCCGTGAGAAACGGGTGCTGTTCCAGGCCATGGTGCCGAAAGAAGAGGCGGTCTCCCTGCTCCGGGACTGCAGGGGGATCCCTCTGGGGAGAGCCTCCCATATCTGCCACCGCTATCTCATGCAGGGGAAGCTTTTGACGGCGGCCGGGTATCTGTTTTACGGCAGGGATGCGTCGGGGGTTTACTGTGTCAGAGACATGGAGAAAATCATCAGAGAGAGCCGATATGGAGTAGAGGAGCTGCAGTTCTATTTCCTCTCGGGAGATGCGAAGAGAAGACTCAGGGACGTCCTGAAAGACTATCCCGGGCTGAGCGCGGCGTATACGGGGATCTACGCAGAAATCTATTCTGCGGAAGCGTCAAAAGGAAATGCACTGGCGGCTTTGAGCAGGCATCTGGGGATCAGCCGCAGAGAGGTCGCCTGCATCGGCGACGGAGAAAATGATCTGTCTATGTTTTCGGCGGCAGGAATGAGAATCGCCATGGGAAATGGGGTGCGGGAACTGAAAGAACGTGCAGATTATATTACGGACTCCAACAATAAAAACGGGGTTGCGAAAGCGATCGACCGATACATACTTGGAAAGAATGGAAAAATGCAGCCGGACTGACATGGTCAGCAGGGCTGCATTTTTTACCGGAAGCGGTATGCTCTGCCTGTGATGATTTGGTTCGGTCAGCAGGCAAAAGGGCAAGAGGGTATGCTCTGCCTGTGATGATCCGGTTCGGGCAGCAGGCAAAAGCGCGGGGTTCCGGCTACTGCATGGAAACGATAGATTTTACATGCTGGATTTCTTCCTGTGTCGCCTTTTCTGCCGGCACATAATAGCTTCTCTCCCGGGCGGCGTCATACATCTTTTCCTGGGACATTTCGCACTGATTGCGCATCTGTTTTAAGCACTGTTTCAACTCTTTGTTCTCTGTCTGGGCGATCATATCCCCGAACATCTTAAGTTCTCCGTTAATGCCGACAAGGGCGTCGGCTACCATTGTTTTCTCATCCATTTTACTTACCTCTCATTTTTTGATCATATCCACCTGGAATTACGGGTGGAAATTGCACGTGAAAAATGCACGTAGAAATTGCACGTGAAAATTACAGGAATTTCATCAGCTCCTGCTTGTTCTTCATGGCAGAATCTGCGGCGTCCTGAAACAGTTTCCTGATTTCCGGGTCTTCGGCTTTGGAAGCGTAGTCTGTCATCTTGCAGTGGGTGGTCGAATACCCTCCGATAAGATGGCGAAGATTCTGCAGGTCAAGAATTGATATTTCTGACATAGGATTACCCCTCCTTTAATAAATTGTTTTTTCAGGAGTTAGTATGTCCGGCGGAAGTGCTGTTTATGAGTGAATGAGAAACAAATTCGTGAAAAAGCATACGCATTTCCGGCGAGGTGCGGTACATGCATTCCGGATGCCACTGTACTCCAAGGGCAAAGGGGTGGAAATCGGCCTCGATGGCCTCGATTGTGTCGTCCTGGGCGCGGGCGCTGACTGAGATTCCACGGCCGGGTGAATTCACGGCCTGGTGGTGGAAACTGTTTACATAAAGGGTTGTGCCGATGTACTGTTTCAGGCGGCTTGTACGTTCCACACGTATGCGGTGGCTGACTTCGCTTCTGGAAGCGGTTTTCTGCATGTGATCCAGGACGGTTCCGGGAACCAGGGAAAGATCCTGCCAGATTGTACCGCCGCAGGACACGCTTAAGATCTGCATCCCCCGGCAGATCGCCAGTACAGGTTTTCGCGATGAGAGCACGCGCTTCATCAGCCGGATCTGAAAGAGATCTACCGTTATGTCAGTTGCACCGTTGCCTTTCCGCGGCCCTTCTCCAAAAAGGAGCGGAGTGATATCATCCCCTCCGCAGAAGAGAAATCCGTCGCAGAGGGCTACATACTCTTCGATCATGTGGTCGCTGCGCACGAGAGGGAGAACGAGAGGCAGACCTTTGGCATACCGGACGGACTGGATATAGGGATTGGTCACAAACTGGCGGTTTCCGGAAAAACCGCAGACAACAATTCCGATTTTGGGTTCCATAAAAATACCTCGCTTTACGTGATGTAAGACAGGGTATGTAAAAAACTGGGAAATTATACATTGCAGTGCAGCTATTTAGTTCACTAACATTTCCTGTTAAATACGTCCGGAAGCGGGGCAGATATTTAGTAACACATATTCTGATGAAGGGAACAGGAGTTACATGCTTCGTTCCGGAATCTGGGAAGAATCTAAGAATCCAAAGAGTTGTTTAAAGGCAAAGCGGCGCGCAGGGCAACTCGTTTCACTCAAACAATCCCTGCGCACCGCTTAACAACACCTCTTCGCCTTCTAAGATCTTCCGACAGATTCCTCCAAAGGCGCATGTCCCTCCTGCCCCTCCCTCAGAAAGCATATCTCAATCGTCCGCTCCGCTTCCTG
>JAHZHF010000125.1 GCA_019420405.1 Clostridiales bacterium | reverse complement strand
ACCAGATGGTGGACCAGATCATGGCTCTGCCGGAGCGGACAAAGATCCAGCTTCTTGCCCCTGTGGTGAGAGGAAGGAAAGGAACGCATGCGAAACTTCTGGAGCGTGCGAAGAAGAGCGGATATGTGCGCGTCCGGGCGGACGGAAATCTGTACGAGCTGTCCGAGGAGATTACGCTGGATAAAAATATTAAGCATAACATTGAGATTATCGTAGACCGTCTCGTGGTTAAGCCGGGGATTGAGAAGAGGCTGACCGACTCGGTGGAGAGTGTTCTCCATCTGGCGGAGGGGCTTCTTGTCGTGGATGTGATCGGCGGAGAACCGATGAATTTCAGTCAGAGCTTTTCCTGTCCGGACTGCGGGATCAGTATTGAGGAGATTGAACCGAGAAGCTTTTCCTTCAACAATCCGTTCGGCGCCTGCCCGAGCTGCTTTGGGCTGGGCTATAAGATGGAATTCGCCGAGGAACTGATGATCCCGAACCCGTCTCTTTCGATCAACCAGGGTGCGATCGCGGTGCTGGGCTGGCAGTCCTGTACGGACAAGGGCAGCTTTACCCGGGCGATTCTGGAAGCTCTCTGCAGGGAATATGATTTCGATCTGGATACACCTTTTGAAAAATATCCGAAGAAGATCCACGACATTCTGATTCACGGAACGAATGGAAAGTCGGTGAAAGTGTTCTATAAAGGCCAGCGGGGAGAGGGAGTTTATGACGTTGCTTTTGAGGGCCTGATCAAAAATGTGGAGCGAAGATATAAAGAAACGGGATCAGAGACTGTAAAAGCGGAGTATGAGACCTTCATGAATATTACGCCCTGTTCTGCCTGCGGCGGGCAGAGGCTGAAACCGGGCGCTCTGGCTGTGACCGTGGGAGATAAGAATATCGCGGAATTGACGGCCCTTTCTATTGAGAAGCTGCAGAGTTTCCTTGAGGAACTGGAGCTGAGCGAGAACCAGATGCTTATCGGAGGACAGATATTAAAGGAGATCCGGGCGCGGATTCAGTTCCTGATGGACGTGGGGCTGGATTATCTGACCCTTGCCCGGGCTACGGCGAGTCTCTCGGGAGGCGAAGCACAGAGAATCCGGCTGGCGACGCAGATCGGCTCCGGGCTGGTCGGGGTTGCGTATATTCTGGACGAACCGAGCATCGGGCTTCACCAGAGGGATAATGACAAGCTGCTGGCTACGCTGAAACATCTTCGTGATCTGGGAAATACTCTGATCGTGGTGGAGCACGACGAGGACACTATGCTTGCAGCAGATTATATTGTGGATATCGGGCCCGGCGCGGGAGAACACGGAGGAGAAGTAGTCGCTGTCGGAAATGCGGAAGAGATTATGAAAAATAAAAATTCTGTTACAGGGGCATACTTGTCAGGAAGAATACGGATTCCGGTTCCGGAGGAGCGAAAGAAACCGGCCGGCTGGCTGAAAGTGATCGGAGCGCAGGAGAACAATCTGAAAAATATAAACGTAGCGTTCCCTCTCGGCGTGATGACATGTGTAACCGGGGTGTCCGGTTCCGGGAAAAGCTCTCTTGTCAATGAGATTCTGTATAAAAAGCTGGCCCATGATCTGAATCATGCCAGGACAATTCCGGGAAAACACCGGAAGATTGAAGGGCTGGATCAGGTGGATAAAGTGATTGCCATCGACCAGTCCCCGATCGGGCGGACGCCGCGGTCTAATCCGGCCACATACACCGGAGTGTTTGACCTGATCAGGGATCTCTTTGCTTCGACTCCGGACGCGAAGGCACGGGGATATAAGAAAGGCAGATTCAGTTTCAATGTGAAGGGCGGACGGTGCGAGGCCTGTGCCGGAGACGGAATCCTTAAGATTGAGATGCATTTCCTGCCGGATGTGTACGTGCCCTGCGAGGTGTGCGGCGGAAAGCGGTATAACAGGGAAACGCTGGAAGTGAAATACAAGGGAAAGAGCATCTACGATGTGCTGAATATGACCGTGGAGGAGGCTTGCGCCTTTTTTGAGCATGTTCCGAGCATCCGGAGAAAGATGGAGACTCTTTACGACGTGGGACTTTCCTACATCCGCCTCGGCCAGCCGTCAACAGAACTCTCGGGCGGAGAGGCGCAGAGAATCAAGCTGGCTGCCGAGTTGAGCAAACGGAGTACGGGGAAGACGGTGTATATTCTGGATGAACCGACTACAGGACTACATTTTGCGGACGTGCATAAACTGACGGAGATCCTGCGTCGTCTGTCCGGCGACGGAAACACAGTGATTGTGATCGAGCACAATCTGGATGTGATTAAAACGGCTGATTATATTATTGATATCGGGCCGGAAGGCGGCGACAGAGGGGGGACTGTAGTGGCCTGCGGAACGCCGGAGGAAGTGGCGGAGAATGAAAACTCCTATACGGGGAAATATATAGGTGCGATGTTGAAAAAGGGGTAACAGTTCAGCCCGCGCCATTCGTAAAACCGCACTTCGTGCTTACTGCGGCTGCCGCCGCTGTTTTACTCATAGACGGGCGCTCAGCTCACGGACAGCCCTATGGCTGAACTGTTACAAAAAAATAATAAAAGGGGTTTCCATTTTCTTCAAAGTCTATTATACTGGTTATGCGGACAGGCGGAAAGAGGGAGCCGCTGTGTTTGTTATATCGGGAAACTACAATCCAGCTGTATGGAGTGAGAGGATGAAGTCCCAGAAAGGGAATAAGATACATGGTTCCGGCACAGCAGTCTATGTCTGTGCCGGAAGCATTTTCGTGATAAGCCCGGCAAGCGGCCGCGCGTGCCCGCATGAGCGGAAGTTTGCCGGGCAGCGGACAGTGAACGGCTGTGCCGTGAGCTGGGGAAAGAGTATAGAGATTTAGAAGGGAGAATTGAATATGTCGGTAGATATCGGGATCGATCTGGGAACCGCCAGTGTACTTGTATATGTCCGCGGCAAAGGCGTTGTGCTCAAAGAGCCTTCGGTAGTCGCTTTTGACAGGGATACAAATGTGATCAAGGCCATCGGTGAGGAGGCGCGCATGATGCTCGGCAGGACTCCGGGCAATATTGTCGCGGTACGCCCGCTTAGGCAGGGCGTTATCTCGGATTATACGGTGACTGAGAAGATGATTAAGTATTTCGTGCAAAAAGCGCTTGGAAAGAGAACGTTCAAAAAGCCGCGGATCAGCATCTGTGTACCAAGCGGCGTGACGGAAGTGGAGAAGAAGGCCGTGGAAGAAGCTACGTTTGCGGCTGGCGCTCGAGAGGTTCATCTGATTGAGGAGCCGGTGGCGGCTGCGATCGGAGCCGGGATTGATATCGCGAAGCCCTGCGGAAATATGATCGTGGATATCGGCGGAGGAACGTCGGATATTGCGGTGATTTCCCTTGGGGGCACGGTGGTGAACACCTCGATTAAGGTGGCCGGAGATGATTTTGACGAGGCCATTGTGCGTTATATGAGAAAGAAACATAATCTTCTGATCGGTGAGCGTACCGCAGAAGATATCAAGATCAAGATTGGAACAACATATCCTCTTGTGGAGGAGGAGACGATGGAAGTCAGAGGCAGAAACCTGGTGACCGGACTGCCGAAGACAGTGACGGTGACCTCTTCGGAGACGGAGGAGGCGCTCCGGGAGGCTACCAGCCAGATCGTGGAGGCGGTGATTTCTGTTCTGGAGCAGACGCCGCCGGAGCTGTCGGCGGACATCCTTGACCGGGGAATCGTTCTGACCGGCGGAGGAGCGATGCTCCGTGGACTGGAAGAGCTGATCGAGGAAAAAACGGGGATCAACACAATGACCGCGGAGGATCCGATGAAGGTCGTTGCGATTGGAACCGGGCAGTTCGTGGAGTTCATGAGCGGCAGAAAAGATTTCTAAAGAGTGAAGGCAGCAGGGATGTGAATGGACAGGCACATCCCTGTTCTGGCGTAATGGAGAGGATAAATTTGGAGACAGTTACAGGATACGTGGGACATATTGTGTTCCGAAATGAGGAAAACGGATATACGGTTTTTCATCTGGAGAACGATGACGGAGAGGTGACCTGTGTCGGAAACTTCAATTTTATAGGCGAGGGTGAACTGATGGAGCTGACCGGGGAATACGTGAACCATAATGTTTATGGAACGCAGTTCAAGGTTGCGTCTCACGTAGTGAAGGAACCGGAGGATGTCGTCTCGATTGAACGGTATCTCGGGTCCGGAGCCATCAAGGGGATCGGAGCCGCACTGGCAGCCAGAATCGTGCGGAGATTCAAGGAGGATACCTTTCGCATTATCGAGGAGGAACCGGAGCGGCTGGCGGAGATCAAAGGGATCAGTGAGCGCAAGGCGAGAGAGATCGCAGAGCAGGTAGAAGGGAAAAAAGATATCCGGAAGGCCATGATTTACTTGCAGAAGTTTGGAATCTCCACAAAACTGGCTGCAAAAATATACCAGTATTATGGTATGCGTGTATACAAAGTCCTGGAGGAGAATCCTTACCAGCTTGCGGACAATATTGAGGGAGTAGGATTTAAGACAGCGGATGAGATCGCTTCCCGGATCGGCATACATACGGATTCGGATTACCGGATCAAAAGCGGACTGTTTTATACGCTGCAGCAGGCGGTGGGGGAGGGGCATATCTATCTCCCCCAGGACGTGCTCATGCGGCGGGCAGGTGCTCTTCTGGAAGTTGAGATTCAGGATATTGAAAAGCATGTCATGGATCTGTGTATCGAGAAAAAGACGGTGCTGAAAGAGTGTGACGGGGAGATTCGTATTTATCCGGCACATTATTATTACATGGAGCTGAATACGGCGAAGATGCTTCACGATCTGAATATCGACTGCGACATGCCGGAGGATCTGATGGAGCGGCGGCTGAAACAAGTGGAGAATACGGAACAGATCGAGCTGGACGCGATGCAGCACCGGGCGGTTATCGAATCAATTAAGCACGGCCTTCTCATCCTGACCGGAGGGCCGGGTACGGGAAAGACGACGACGATCAACACGATGATCCGTTTCTTTGAGAGCGAGGGTATGAGTATCCTTCTGGCAGCACCCACGGGACGGGCGGCAAAGAGGATGACGGAGGCGGCAGGGTATGAGGCCCAGACGATCCACCGTCTGCTGGAAGTCAATGTGAATCCGGAGGAGACGGACAGCGTCGGGGGTTTTATGCGGAACCGGCAGAATCCTCTGGACGCCGATGTTGTGATTATCGACGAGATGTCCATGGTCGACCTGCCTCTGATGCACGCACTTCTAAGTGCAGTTGTCCCTGGGACAAGGCTGATCCTTGTGGGAGATGTGGACCAGCTCCCCTCCGTGGGGCCGGGAAGTGTACTCAGAGACATTATCGCGTCGGGGTGTTTTCCTGTCGTGACTTTAACCAGGATTTTCCGGCAGGCCGGGGAGAGTGATATTGTGGTCAACGCGCACAAGATCAATGCCGGAGAGCCGGTTGTTCTGGACAATAAGAGCCGGGATTTCTTTTTCCTGAAGAGGCAGGATGCGGATACGATTATCGGAGTGGCGATCATGCTGATTCAGAAGAAGCTGCCCCGGTATGTGAATGCACAGCCCGGCGAGATCCAGGTTATGACGCCGACCCGGAAAGGCCTGCTTGGAGTGGAGAGGCTAAATACAATTCTCCAGCACTATCTGAACCCGGAAAGTCCGGATAAGGCGGAGCAGGAGATAACGGCCGTCTGTTCCGGGAAGGGGACAAGGTTATGCAGATCAAGAATAATTATCAGCTTGAGTGGGAAGTGACCACGAAATTCGGACTGGCTGTTGATAAGGGCACCGGAGTGTTTAACGGAGATATGGGCGTAATCACGGAGATCAACAAATATACGGAGACCATCGAAGTGGAGTTCGATGAGTCGAGAAAAGTAAAATACGGATTTGATATGACAGAAGAGCTGGAGCTGGCGTATGCGATCACAGTTCATAAATCTCAGGGGAGCGAGTACCCGGCCGTTATTATCCCGCTTCTGCCGGGGCCGAGGCTTCTCTATAACCGGAATCTTTTGTATACGGCGGTAACAAGGGCGAAGAAATGTCTTACGATTATAGGGAGTGATACGGTATTTCAGGAAATGATACAAAACAAAAACGAGCAGGCAAGGTACACAAGCCTGGCAGAGCGCATCAGAGAATTTCGGGATATGTCTTAGATCTTCTCTACCCCAAAGTATGCCCTTTCTGCGGAAATGTTTCTCCGGAAGGAATCTGCAGGGACTGCCGGAAGAAAATCGTGTATGTTCTCGAGCCGCGGTGCCTGCACTGCGGGCGTCCTGTACAAGACAGTACACAAGAACTTTGTGTGGCCTGTGCGGGACGAAAATCGTATATCGCGCAGGGGAGGAGTCTGTGGATACACAGAGAACCGGTGTCCGGCGCAGTCTACCGCTTCAAGTATAAGAACAGGAGAAGCTGGGGGCGGATCTTTGCTGAGGAGATGGTGGAAAACTGTGGATCTCAGATTGTAAAATGGGGGATTGATGTGATGATCCCGATTCCGGTTCATGCGGCAAAAAAGAGAAAAAGAGGTTTCAATCAGGCGGAGGTCCTGGCGCGCGAGCTCGCGGAACTTACCGGGATTCCCTGGCGCGGGGACGTCCTCTTAAGGATACGGAATACCGCGCCGCTGAAATCGGTGGGAGGCCGTGAACGGGCGGAAAGTCTGAGAGGCGCATTTGCAGTGAAGGGAAAGTGGAGCCCTTGTAAAAACGTGCTCCTGATTGACGATATTTATACAACGGGTGCTACGGTGGAACGGGCGGCTAAAATGCTGAAAAAAGCCGGGGTTCAAAATGTTTACTTTTTAACTATAAGCATTGGACAAGGTATCTGAGTATATGCTATACTAAAACATAATGGACTGATATAAGTCCAGTATGCAGGAAGGACGTGCAAAAGCGTTATGCTGGATAAAAAGAAGATACGGGTGATGACGAGAACCGCTGTTTATGAAAAAAAGGAAGGAATCGAAGATGTGAAAATCAGCGGTTATTATAAAAAAGATTATACAAGCCTGAATACGTGGATTACGCTTATATGGGTGACTGTGGGATATGTGCTGGTGTGGGGGATTGTCCTTCTGTGCCTTGGTGAGGCAATAATGGAGGACCTGACAATTATGAAACTGCTTGTGCTGATGGCTGTGGCTGTGGGAGGCTATTTGACACTCCTGATCATCTACGGAATCGGAGCAGGCAGTTTTTACAGCCGGAAATACACGGGAGCGAAGCAGCGCATGAAGAAATATATGCGGGACCTCTCCCGCCTTGAAAAGATGAACGATAAAAAGGAGATAAACAGATCATGAGTACGTTACTTGTTTGGAGAGAAAAGCTGCAGAAAGTATACGCTTCTTATTCTGTATACATACTAAAGGGGCTGCAGTTTGTTACCGGGCTGCTTCTGTTCGGTCTGATTAATGCCAACATCGGGTTTATGAAGACAGCGTCTTCCGTTTTCTGTACGGTGGGGCTGGCCGTAGTATGTACATTCCTTCCCATGATTATTATGACTATGGCGGCGGCAGTATTGATTCTGATTCATTTTTATGCGCTGTCCATGCCGATTGCCATTGTCTCACTTGTTATTTTCCTGATCATGTATATCTTTTATTTTCGATTTACGCCGAAGAAAGCGTGGCTGGTTCTGATCTCCGCGCTTCTGTTCGGGCTGAAAGTTCCGTTTGTGGTTCCGGTTGTGTTCGGACTTATGGGAACGCCGGTGTGGATTGTTCCGGCTGCCTGCGGGATTATTTCATATTATATGATCGACTTTGTCAAGGGATCTGCCACGGCGCTGAAAAGTGCGGACGTGGCGGGAATGTCCGAAGGGCTGATGAACTTTGCGCGCCAGGTGATTGCCAACAGTGAAATGTGGCTGATGATTCTGGCGGTTACTATAGGAATCCTTGTGGTCCACGTTGTCCGGACCCGCCCGGTGAGTCATGCGTGGAAGATTGCAGCGGCATCGGGAGCGGCGGTGAGCCTTGTGACTGCGGCTGTGGGCAATGTGGTTTTAAGCGGGCATATCTCCTATGTGTCGGCAGTGCTGAGTGCAGTGCTTGGCGTTGCAGCTGGTCTGGTACTGGAATTCCTGTTTTTCTGTGTGGATTATTCCAGAACGGAGAATGTACAGTTTGAAGATGATGAATACTATTACTATGTAAAGGCAGTGCCGAAAATCGGAGTTGCCGTTCCGGAGAAACAGGTGATGCATATCACTGAGGCTCCGGATGACGGGAGCAGCGAGAAGAAGATGAGCGCAGAGGATACAGACGACATACTTCTTACCAGAAGCCTGAGCAAAGAGCTGGGACTGGATAACGGAGAAAACAGGGCTGAATAAAGAGATTCAGACCGAATGAAGAGGTGGCACAGTATGATAGACTGGATGAGATCCTTTTTTGAAAATCATACAAATGGCATGTATTTCCCCAGGATTCAGGTCATGGATATTATAGAGATCCTGATCGTGGCCGTGATCGTGTATGAAATCATGCTGTGGATCAAGAATACAAAGGCATGGATGCTTCTTAGGAGGATCATCATGCTCGGAGTGTTCATCCTGTTTG
>JAHZHF010000124.1:1172-8670 GCA_019420405.1 Clostridiales bacterium | reverse complement strand
GACCCGCTTCCGGACGTGATCCAACGGAAAATGTTAGTGCACTAAATAGCTGAACTGTTATATAATGATCCTGTAGGAAATAAAAAAGAAGGGTGGAAAAGGGATATGACGAATCATCCGATGGCAGTTGTGACATTGAAAAAGGGCGCAGGCCGCACCTTGAAGCAGGGCGGTCCGTGGATTTATGATAATGAAATAGAGAGTGTTATGGGGAGTTTTGAGGACGGAGATATTGTGTTTGTCCATGATTTTGACGGATACCCGCTCGGAAGCGGATTTATCAACCGAAATTCGAAGCTGACGGTCCGCATGATGACAAGGGACCGGGATGCGGTCATTGATGAAGCGTTTCTGCGCATGCGGGTGAAAAATGCCTGGGAGTACAGGAAAAAGGTGATGGATGACATCTCAAGCTGCCGGGTGATCTTCGGAGAGGCGGACTTCCTTCCGGGGCTTGTGGTGGACAAGTTCGCGGACGTTCTTGTGGTGGAATCTCTTGCACTCGGAATCGACCGTTTTAAAGGAATGATTGTCGGGATTTTAAAGGAACTGATGGAAGAGGATGGCATTCACATCCGCGGTGTATATGAGCGGAGCGATGCAAAAGTCCGGGAACAGGAAGGGATGGAGCGGTATAAAGGATTCATCGGCGAGCCTTTCGATACGAAAGTGGAGATTGTGGAAAATGGCGTCCGCTATTATGTGGACGTCAGGGACGGGCAGAAGACAGGATTCTTCCTCGATCAGAAATATAACCGGCGCGCAGTGGGAAAACTGTGCAGAGGCGCCCGGGTTCTTGACTGCTTTACGCACACCGGATCTTTCGCTCTCAACGCCGGGCTGTGCGGCTCGGCGCATGTAACCGGGGTGGATGCCTCTGAGCTTGGCGTAAACCAGGCGCGGGAGAACGCGGTGCTCAACGGACTGCAGGACAGAGTAGAATTTGTCTGTGCAGATGTGTTTGACCTGCTCCCCAGACTGGAGAAGCAGGGAGAAAAATATGATGTGGTGATTCTTGATCCGCCCGCATTTACAAAATCGAGAAGCTCTATTAAGAAAGCGGTAAAAGGCTACCGGGAGATCAATCTGCGGGGCATGAAGCTGGTAAAGGACGGCGGATATCTGGCCACCTGCTCCTGTTCCCATTTCATGGACTATGAGCTTTTCACCCAGACGGTCGGACAGGCGGCGCGAAACGTGCATAAAAGACTCCGGCAGGTGGAGTTCCGCACACAGGCGCCGGATCATCCGATTCTGTGGGGAGCGGGGGACTCTTATTATCTGAAATTTTATATTTTTCAGGTGTGTGACGAGAAGTAAGGCGGCGTTCGGCGATATCGGCGGAGCGGGTTGCCTGTTTACGGCCTGGCCGAGCGCATTTTCCCCGGGGACTGCCCGTATTTCCGCTTGAAAATCCGGTTAAAGTAGGACAGGTTGTCAAAGCCGCTCTGCTGGGCGATCTCAATGACCGGGGCGGCGGAGGTGTGGAGGAGACGCTCCGCCATGGTGAGGCGGTAGTCGTTTAAGTAGTCGATGAACCCGGTGCCCATATGTGCCTTGAAGAATTTCATGAAATGGGACTTGCTGTAATAAGTCAGCGCCGCCATGTCGTCGATGGTGATGCGTTCCGGATAGTGTTCTTCCACATATTTCAGCACGGTTTTCATCTTCTCCAGTGTCTTTGTCTGAGAGGCAGACTGCGATTTTTTCAGTTCTTCCTGATTGGTGATCAGGAGAAAGAAAAACTGGAAAAGAAGGCTTTTTACGCCGAGCTGGTAGCCCGTTGGCCGGGCGTCGCAGAGAAGGTCAATCTGACGGATGCATTCGGCCAGCTCCTGATAAAAGGAAAGTGCCGGAGTCAGGAAAGTCTCGTACGGAACCGCCCCTTCCATAAACGGGATGATGAACTGCTCGGCGCAGAGGTCGGCTTCCCCTGAGATCAGCATTTCCGGTTTCATGATAATATTTTCGTACTCCATGATATGTCCCTGCTCCTGCTCGATGGAGTGGAGACATCCCGGACGGATCAGGATAATATCTCCGGATGTGACAGTACGTTTTGAAAGGTCAGCGGACACGATTCCGCGGCCTTTTTTTATTACAATCAACTCGAGCTCCGAGTGCCAGTGGAGGGGGACGGAGGGAAAATCCAGGGGAATGGAACAGAGATAGGTATTGTAGGGAAATTCCGCTGTAGTGTGGGATTTGGTCTCATGGTAGTTCTGATATTCGCTTAAGTTCATGGAAACTCCTTTCTGTTTCGGTGCGTATGAGTGATTATGATAGTATTGTACAATAATATGAAATTATATTGCAAGAAAAATCCAGAGAAACATATTATACTGCTAGTAAAGGTTACAGCACCAAACGGATTTTTGAAAGGAGAAAATCAGTGATGAATATTCAGGAAAGATTAGAGACTTATCTTGGGAAACCGGTATCTCAGGCATCCAACGAGGAGATCTACGGCGGACTGCTCACAATCGTTCAGGACATGGCGTCGGAGAAAGAGCGTACAGACAGCAAAAAGAAAGTATACTATATATCAGCGGAATTCCTGATCGGAAAACTGCTCTCAAACAATATGATTAATCTCGGTATCTACCGGGAAGTGAAGGAGATGCTGGAGAAGAACGGGAAAGACATCTGCCAGATCGAGGAGATCGAGGCGGAGCCTTCTCTCGGAAACGGCGGACTTGGAAGACTGGCGGCCTGCTTCCTTGACTCCATGGCGACTCTGGGACTTGCGGGAGACGGCATTGGCCTGAACTATCACCTGGGGCTTTTCAAGCAGGAGTTTGAGAACCACCTCCAGAAAGAGACTCCGAATCCGTGGATTGAGGAGAAGTCCTGGCTCAATAAGACGGATGTGACATATCCGGTTGACTTTAAAGGACTCAGGGTGAATGCGCGGATGTATGATATCGAGGTGACAGGCTACAACAACAGGACAAATAAGCTGCACCTGTTTGATATTGACTCCGTGGATGAGACGATCGTGGAGGACGGTATTGATTTTGATAAAGAGGATATTCAGAAGAATCTGACGCTTTTCCTCTATCCGGACGACAGTGACGAGCAGGGAAGACTCCTGCGTATTTACCAGCAGTATTTCATGGTCAGCGCCGGAGCGCAGCTCATTCTTGACGAGTGTACGGCAAAGGGATGTAATCTCTATGATCTGCCGGACTATGCGGTGATCCAGATCAACGATACACATCCCACGATGGTAATCCCGGAACTGATCCGTCTCCTCGTGGCAAGGGGAATGGATATGGATGACGCGATCGACGTGGTATCCAGGACATGTGCGTATACAAACCATACGATCCTGGCGGAAGCGCTGGAGAAGTGGCCGGTTGCATACCTGAAAAAAGTGGTTCCGCAGCTTATGCCGATCATCGAAGTGCTGGACGACAAAGTGAGAAGGAAATTCGACGACGAGAGCGTGGCAGTGATCGACAGAAACGATACGGTGCACATGGCGCACATTGATATCCATTACGGTTTCAGTGTAAACGGTGTTGCTGCGCTGCACACAGAGATCCTTAAGAACTCTGAGCTCAACAATTTCTACAGGATCTATCCTGAGAAGTTTAATAACAAGACGAATGGAATCACATTCCGCCGCTGGCTTCTCCACTGCAATCCGCTTCTGACAGAGCTTCTGGATGAGACGATTGGAGAAGGATATAAGAAAGACGCGGCAGAGCTTGAGAAACTTCTGGAATATAAGGACGATGAGAAAATCTTAAATAAGCTGCTTGAGATTAAGCATAAAAATAAGGAGTCCCTGGCAGATTACTTAAAAGAGACACAGGGGATCGAGATCAGCCCGGATACGATCTTTGATATCCAGGTGAAGCGTCTCCACGAGTACAAACGCCAGCAGCTCAATGCCCTGTACATTATCGACAAATACCTGGAGATCAAGGCAGGAAAGAAACCGGCAGCTCCGGTGACAGCGATCTTCGGCGCGAAGGCGGCTCCGGCATATGTGATCGCAAAGGATATTATCCACCTCATCCTCTGCCTGCAGGAGATCATCAACAATGATCCTGAGGTAAGCCCGTACCTGAAAGTTGTCATGGTAGAGAACTATAATGTGACAAAAGCAGGAAAGCTGATCCCGGCCTGCGATATCTCCGAGCAGATCTCCCTTGCATCTAAAGAGGCAAGCGGTACAGGTAACATGAAGTTCATGTTGAACGGCGCGGTGACACTCGGTACAGAGGACGGTGCGAATGTGGAGATCCATGAGGCAGTGGGCGATGACAATATCTTCGTGTTCGGCGCATCCAGCGATGAGGTCATTGAGCATTATGCGAAGGCAGATTATGTGTCAAAAGATTACTATGAGAAAAACCCGGCGATCAAGGCAGCAGTCGACTTTATCACAGGCGAGGAGATGCTGAAAGCCGGATGTGAGGAGAACCTTACCAGACTGAAAAATGAGCTGATCAACAAAGACTGGTTCATGACTCTGCTTGACTTTGACTCTTACAAAGAGGCGAAAGAAAAAGCGCTGGCAGCTTACGCGGACAGGAAGGCATGGGCGAAGATGACCCTGGTTAATATCGCGAAGGCAGGATTCTTCTCATCAGACAGAACGATTGAGGAGTACAACAGAGATATCTGGAAATTACAGGAGGAAAAGTAATGAAAAGAGCAAGCGGAGTTTTACTGCCGGTATTTTCCCTGCCGTCTAAATACGGGATCGGGTGCTTTTCCAAAGAGGCGTACAAATTCATTGATCTTCTGAAAGAAGCAGGACAGAGTTACTGGCAGATCCTGCCGCTTGGACCGACTGGTTACGGGGATTCCCCGTACCAGTCTTTCTCCACATATGCGGGAAATCCGTACTTCATAGATCTGAAAACATTGATCAAAGAAGGGCTTCTGACCAAGAAAGAGTGTAAGGAGTACGATTTCGGGGAAGACGACGGGTACGTTGATTACGAGAAGATCTACCGGTCGCGGTTCAAGGCGCTGAAAAAAGCATACGGGCGGTTTCAGAAAAACGGAGATTATGAAAAGTTTGTTAAGGATAATGCATACTGGCTGGATGATTACAGCCTCTATATGGCGGTGAAAGACAGTCAGGGGGGCGCGGCCTGGATCGAGTGGGACGCCCCGCTTAAGAACAGGGAAGAGTACGCGCTTGAAGAAGCGAGGGAGCGGCTGGCGGATGAGATCGGATTCTACCAGTTCCAGCAGTATGAGTTCGACCGGCAGTGGAAGAAGCTCCATGCATACGCAAACAAACAGGGCGTGAAGATCATCGGAGACATCCCGATCTATGTGGCGTTTGACAGTGCGGATACATGGGCCGCGCCCGAGCTGTTCCAGTTCGATGAGAACAACGAACCCACCGGAGTGGCAGGGTGCCCGCCGGATGCATTCTCCGCGACAGGCCAGCTCTGGGGCAATCCGCTCTACGACTGGGAGTATCACAAAAAGACAGGCTATGAGTGGTGGATCAGACGGATCGAATACTGTTTTAAGCTCTATGACGTTGTGAGAATCGATCATTTCCGTGGATTCGACGAGTATTATTCGATCCCTTACGGGGAGGAGACCGCGGTAAACGGAAAATGGATGCCGGGGCCCGGGATGGAGCTCTTCCGTGCGGTGGAGGAGAAACTGGGAAGGCCGGAGATCATAGCGGAGGATCTGGGATTCCTGACTCCGAGCGTGTACAAACTGCTTGAGGACAGCGGATTCCCCGGAATGAAAGTGCTCCAGTTCGCTTTTGATTCCAGAGATTCCGACACGTACCTGCCCCACACTTACCCGAGAAACTGTGTCGTATACACAGGAACCCACGATAATGATACGACGAAAGGCTGGTATCACGCGGCGGGGAAAGAGGTTCATGACTTTGCGAAAGAGTATATGAACAAACCGAGACTCGACGAGGACAGCCTGGCCGGGGACTTTGTTACCATGGCCATGTCAAGCGTGGCAGATCTGTGCGTGATCCCCATGCAGGATTATCTGGGCCTTGGAAGTGAGGCGCGGATCAATATCCCGTCCACCCTTGGCGGGAACTGGTGCTGGAGGATGAAAAAAGGCCAGTTCGATAAAAAGACCGCGAAAGAGATGCGGCGAGTGACGAAGCTGTATGGGAGGAAAGTTTCTGATGAATAATACAATCCAAGAAGATACTCTGGAAAAGTCTCCGGCAGCTCAGGAGCAATAACCTTTTCCCCGCCAGGCTATCGCAGCAAGGCGGGGATTTTTCTGCCTGCCAAAGCCCCGATGTACGGCTGATTATCGATGATGCTGACTTTTTATAAGTGTGATTTGTTAAGAAAATTTAACAGATCAAACAGTGCGGAAGTCTGGATTTTTTGTGCGTGATGTGTGATAATAGGTAACTGAGAGAAATACACAAGAAAAGAGGAATTAAAATGCCTACAACCTATGCACATTATAAATTCGGGAATGAGGTTATAAGCGCACTCCCGCGTCCGCTTCAGAGTTCGATTGAGAATCACAGAGAACTCTTTGATATCGGGGTGCACGGGCCGGATATCCTTTTTTATTATCAGCCGATTAAGAAAAACCGCGTGAGCGGACAGGGGTACGAGCTCCATGACCGGAAGGCGGACGGATTCTTCCGGCATGCTGCGGAAGTGCTTGAAAGCGTGGATGACGCGGCTGCAGCACGGGCATATCTCTACGGTTTTATCTGCCATTTTGCCCTGGACAGCGAATGCCATCCATACATTGAAAAGATGATTCAGGAGAGCGGGATTACACACTCGGAGATTGAGATGGAGTTTGACCGTCTTCTTTTAAAGGAGGATTATATCAATCCGGTGCGCTACCTGGGGACGAAACATATTCATCCGTCCAGGGAGAATGCAGAAGTGATCGCGCCGTTTTTTGAAGGCTTGACCCCGGAAACAGTGGAGAAGGCGCTGAAAGGAATGATTTTTTACCACAAGATGCTTCTGGCGCCGGGAAATGTGAAAAGGAAAGCCCTGTTTGCAGGGATGAAGCTTGCTGGAAAATATGAAGGAATGCACGGTATGGTGATGAGCCTTGAACCGAATCCGGCGTGCCGGGATTACTGCCAGTTGTTAAAACGTCTCTATGCAGGGGCGGTTCCAACGGCGGCGGGCCTGATCATTCAGTACCAGAAAGTCCTTTTTGAGGGAGAAGAACTCCCGGAGAGATTTCAGCGGACATTTGGTGAGGGTGAGAACTGGGAAAGTCTGCGCCTGTAGTGAGACGGCTGAACTGTTACAGAATAAAAAGAAAGAGAGAACAGGTCTTATGAAATTTAAACTGACCCCACTGGAAAAGAAATGGGTTCTGTACGATGTGGGAAACTCTGCGTTTACCATGATGGTGTCGACGATTTTCCCGATTTATTTTAACTTTCTGGCGGAGAATGCAGGAATCTCGGATGTGGATTATCTGGCCTACTGGGGATATGCAACCTCCATATGCACCCTTCTCGTGGCGCTTTTAGGGCCTACGCTGGGAG
>JAHZHF010000124.1:0-1162 GCA_019420405.1 Clostridiales bacterium | reverse complement strand
GAGCGGTGGCTGACACAAAGAACTTTAAGAAGATTATTTTTACGGCTGCCATGGGAATCGGAGTGGCAGGCTGTGTGCTCCTTGGTTTCCTCTCGTCGTGGATCTGGTTCCTGGGCGTGTTCGTCCTGGCGAAGACCGGATATTCAGCCAGCCTGATTTTCTATGATGCAATGCTGACGGATGTAACGGAACCGGAGAGGATGGACGCTGTCTCATCCCACGGATATGCGTGGGGATATATCGGAAGCTGTATCCCGTTTGTGGCCTGTCTGGGAGTAGTGCTCGGGGCAGGCGGACTTGGAATCAGTATGCAGACGTCCATGATCCTTGCATTTATCATCACTGCACTGTGGTGGCTCCTTTCTTCCGTGCCGCTTCTTCGCTCCTACCAGCAGAAGTATTTTTCCGAGGCGGGAGATCATGTGGTGAGAAACAGTTTCAAACGCCTTGGCCGTACATTTAAAGAACTGGCGAAGGAGAAACATATTTTTGTGTTCCTGCTGTCGTTTTTCTTCTATATTGACGGAGTCTATACGGTGATCGACATGGCGACGGCGTACGGACAGGCGCTGGGGCTGGACAGTACGGGACTCCTTCTCGCGCTCCTTGTAACCCAGATTGTAGCTTTTCCGTCTGTGCTGATCTTTAGCCGCATCGTAAAGAAAGTTACACCGGAGAAGATCATTACAATCTGTATTGCTGCGTACTTCTGTATCGCAGTGTACGCTTACTGGCTTGACACCCAGCTTGATTTCTGGATTCTGGCTGTTCTGGTGGGAATGTTCCAGGGGACGATCCAGGCCCTTTCCAGATCCTATTTTGCCAAAATTATTCCGGCGGAGAAATCGGGCGAATATTTCGGGATCTACGATATTTGCGGAAAAGGTGCGTCGGTGATCGGAACTGCGCTTGTGTCCTTCTTAAGCCAGGTGACGGGCAGCATCAATATCGGTGTCAGCGCACTTTCCGTAATGTTCCTGATTGGGCTGGTCCTGTTTAAGTATTCGGCGAAGTTAAACAAAAATGGACGTTCAGCTATTTAGTTCATTAACACTTGCCGTCTGAAACGTTCGGAAGCGGGCGTGGAGTTGACACACTTATTCTATGAAAGGGGACAGCCGTTCGATGTTCCGTTCCGGAATCCGGAAAATCTAACAGGCCG
>JAHZHF010000123.1 GCA_019420405.1 Clostridiales bacterium | reverse complement strand
TACAATAGCTCTGGTGCGCAGGGCAAATAATAAGGAGAGATGTCAATATGAAGAAAATTGGAATCGGCCTTTTAGGTCTTGGAACCGTGGGAACCGGAGTGTATAAACTGCTCGCCAGACGCGCAGATGTGATGGAGCATACGGCGGGTGCTGTGCTTGAGGTCAGAAAGATCCTGGTACACAGCCTGGAGAAGAAGAGGGATGGGATAGATCCGGCACTTTTGACGGATGACTGGAAAGAAATTATACATGATGAAGAGATTCAGATTGTTGTGGAAGTCATGGGCGGGATGGAGCCGGCGAAAACGATCATTCTGGAAGCGCTGAAAGCGGGAAAGAACGTTGTATCCGCGAATAAAGATCTGATTGCCGAGGAGGGACGCGTTCTGCTTGATACCGCTCAAGAGAACGGAAAGGATTTCCTGTTTGAGGCGGCGGTTGCAGGAGGAATCCCGATCATACGTCCTCTGAAACAGTGTCTTGCGGGCAATGAGATCTCTGATGTGATGGGAATCATGAACGGTACGACAAACTACATTCTGACGAAGATGACGGAGGATGGAATGGAGTTTGAGGATGCCCTTAAAAAAGCGCAGGAACTGGGATATGCGGAGGCTGATCCTACAGCAGATGTCGAGGGACTTGACGCGGCGCGCAAAGTGGCGATTATGGCCTCTGTCGCGTTTCACTCCCGGGTGGTATTCTCAGATGTATACACTCAGGGGATTACGAAGATTACGGCCAGGGATATCGCGTATGCAAAGGACTTTGACAGCGTGATTAAGCTTCTCGGCGTGGCGAGAAATACGGAGGACGGGATTGAAGTCGGAGTATACCCTATGATGATCGGGAAGGACCATCCGCTGGCTTCCGTGCGGGATTCGTTTAACGCGGTATTTATCCATGGAGACGCGGTGGACGACGCGATGTTCTACGGGCGCGGAGCAGGGGAGCTGCCGACTGCAAGCGCGGTTGTCGGAGACGTGATCGATGTGGCGCGGGATATTCAGTATAATTGTACGGCCCGGATCAGCTGTACCTGCTACCGGGAACTGCCGATCAAGCCGTGGGGCGAGGTGAGGAATAAGTTTTTCATCCGCATGCAGGTGAAGAACCAGCCCGGCGTGCTGGCGGCGATCGCGCAGGTGTTCGGAGAGCATAAGGTGAGCATCGAGAGAGTTGTGCAGGAGCACACGAATCCTGAGAGTGCGGAGCTTGTGATTGTGACGGAGCAGGTGAAGGAAAAATATATGGAGAGGGCTCTGGGCGAGCTGGAGTCCATGGATCGTATTCGGGAGATCAGCAGTGTGATCCGCGAGTACGCGTAAGCATCGTTAAACATCACAGAAGAAAGAGACGGGAGATAAGATGGAACGGCGCAGCAGACCAATAGGATTTCTGATCAAACAGATTAACAACGTATTTGAAAAGGAACTGAATGAGCGGCTGAAACACACAGGGATTACTTCGTCCCAGTGCGCAGTGCTGGATTATCTCTTCCATACGAGCAAGGAAGAGGTCAACCAGCGCGATGTTGAGAAGAATCTGAACCTTAAGAATCCGACGGTGACCGGGATCTTGAAGCGGCTGGATGAGAAGGGGTATATACTCTGCGTTCCGAATGCAAAGGATAAGAGGAAGAAGAATATTTACCTTACAGAAAAGGCGTATGATATCCAGCGGCGGATGGAGGCGGACAGGAGGAAACTCGACCGGGAGCTGACCCGTGGGATGACGAAACGGGAAGTGGATGCTCTGAGGCGAAATCTGGAGAAACTGCTGTATAATATAGCAGATCCCTGAAAAACTGCAAATGTTATAGATGAAATTATAGAAATCTTCGCAACAGAAGGAGGAAGACATGAGTTACGCGGACAAGGTATTTATTGAGATGTGCAAGGATATTATCGAGAACGGAACGAGCACGGAGGGCGAAAAGGTCCGCCCGGTGTGGGAGGACGGAAGTTCCGCCTATACGATCAAGAAATTCGGAGTGGTGAACCGGTATGATCTCTCAAAGGAGTTCCCGGCCCTGACGCTTCGGCGCACGGCGATCAAGAGCTGTGTGGATGAGATGCTCTGGATCTGGCAGAAGAAATCAAATAATGTGAATGAATTAAAGAGCCATATCTGGGACAGCTGGGCAGATGAGAACGGCTCGATCGGAAAAGCCTACGGCTACCAGATGGGTGTGAAGCATCAGTATAAGGAAGGCATGATGGATCAGACGGACCGGGTGATCTATGACTTGAAAAACAATCCCTACAGCCGGCGCATCATGACAAATCTCTATGTGCATCAGGATCTGCATGAGATGAATCTCTATCCCTGCGCATACAGCATGACGTTTAATGTGACGAAGGAAGCGGACAGCGACGTGCTGGTCTTAAACGGAATCTTAAACCAGCGCTCCCAGGATGTACTGACAGCGAACAACTGGAATGTGTGTCAGTATGCGGTTCTGCTCCATATGCTGGCTCAGGTGTGCGGCATGAGAGTGGGGGAACTTGTCCATGTCATTGCGGACGCGCATATTTACGACAGGCATATTCCTCTGGTAAAGGAGCTGATCGAGAGAGAGCCGCTTCCGGCGCCCTCTTTCTGGCTGAATCCGGAGATCAGGGATTTCTATGAGTTTACGCCGGACGATGTGCGGCTGGATCATTATGAGACTCATCCGCAGATCAAAAATATACCGGTAGCAGTGTAGTGGAATATTATCAAGAGGAGAAAACAATATGAAAGCAATACTTGCGGCGGATAAAAACTGGGGAATCGGCTATAATAATAAACTTCTCGTGAGCATACCGTCTGATATGAAGTTTTTCCGTCAGACAACGACGGGAAAAGTAGTGGTTATGGGGCGGAAGACTCTGGAGAGCTTTCCGAACGGTCTTCCTCTTAAGAACAGGACGAACATTGTTCTGACCGGAAATCCGGAATATAAGGTTAAGGATGCGGTAATTGTTCACAGCAAAGAAGAGCTGATGAAGGAGCTGGAAAAATACGATACAGAGGATATATATGTAATCGGAGGGGAGAGTGTATACCGGATGATGCTCCCGTACTGCGATACGGTGTATGTCACTAAGATCGACCGTGCGTTTCAGGCGGATACGTTCTTTCCGAATCTGGATCAGATGGAGGAGTGGGAACTGGCAGAGGAAGGGGAGGAGCAGACCTGCTTTGACCTGGAATTCTGCTTCACTAGATATGAACGGAGAACGCGATGAAGAGCCGGATGAAAAATCTGTTTTCTGTGGCAGTGCTGTGCCTGTCTCTTGTGAGCGTCTCCGTATTGTCGGGCTGTGCAGCTGGCGGAAACAGCGCTGGCGGACAGAACGGCAGCGGACAGACAGGCAGCGGGCAGAACGGCAGCGGGCAGAACGGCAGCGGGCAGAACGGCAGCGGGCAGGAAGACGGGAAGATCAGTGTGGTGACGACGATCTTCCCGCCCTATGATTTCGTGCGGGAGATCGCAGGGGATGCTGTTGATCTTAAGATGCTTTTAAAACCGGGAGAGGAAACCCATTCCTATGAACCTACGCCTCAAGATATCATCGCCATACAGAATTGCGATGTTTTCATCTACACCGGAGGGGAGAATGACGTCTGGGTAGAGGATATCTTAAGCTCCATGCCGGATGAGGGCAGACTGACGCTCCGGCTTGTGGACTGCGTGGAAACTGTGGAAGAGGAGCGCGTGGAAGGCATGAAAGGAACGGCCGGGCACTCCCACGAGGAGAGCGAAGAGAGTCGGACGGCGGAAGACGCCGGGGACGACTACGGCCATGTGCATACGGAAGATGAGGAAGAGTCCGTGCATGAGATTGACGAACATGTATGGACTTCCCCGGTGAATGCGGCTCAGATCGTGGAGGAGATCCGGGATCTGCTCTCTGAGGCGGACCATGCAAACCGGGATCTTTATGCGCGGAACGCGGCAGGATACGAAGAGAAGCTGAGGGAGCTGGACCGGGAATTCCGCGAGGTGGTGGAAACGTCGGAGCGGTCGGTTCTTATTTTTGGAGACCGTTTTCCGTTCCGGTATTTTGCGGATGAGTACGGACTGGATTATTATGCGGCTTTCCCGGGATGTGCGGGGGATACGGAACCCAGCGCGGCAACCATGGCGTTTCTTATTGAGAAGGTAAAAGAAGAGAAGGTTCCGGCCGTGCTTAAGATGGAGCTGAGCAATGCGGACATTGCGAATGCCATCGCGGAGGCGACGAAAACTGAGGTAAAGGTGCTCTACAGCTGTCACAATCTGTCTGCGGACGACTTTGAAAACGGCGAGACCTACCTGAGCATGATGCAGAAAAACGTGGATACACTGAAGGAGGTTTTAAACTGATGGCGCTGATCAGATGCGAGGACGTTTCTATCGGCTATGAGGGGCAGACTGTGGTGCGTGATCTTGATTTTTCTATCAATGCGGGAGATTATCTGTGCATCGTAGGAGAAAACGGTTCGGGAAAAAGTACGCTTGTAAAGAGTCTGCTTGGCCTTAAGAGCGTGGAAAAGGGGCGGATCATCTATGGGGACGGCCTGAGGAAAAACGAGATCGGGTATCTGCCCCAGCAGACGGACGTGCAGAAGGATTTTCCGGCAAGCGTGTATGAAGTGGTGCTCTCCGGAAGACTGAACAGCCGGGGACTCAAGCCGTTTTACACGGCTGCGGACAAGAGAGAGGCGGAGGCGAAGATGGAGCTTCTGGGAATCCGGGATCTGGCGAAGCAGTGTTTCAGGGATCTCTCGGGCGGCCAGAAGCAGCGGGCGCTTCTTGCCCGGGCGCTGTGCGCGACGAGGACGATGCTGCTCCTGGATGAGCCTGTGACCGGCCTGGATCCGATCGTCACCGCAGAATTCTACCAGTTGATCCGGAAGGTCAACAGGGAGGCGGGAATTGCGGTGGTGATGGTGTCCCATGATATCGAGAGTGCAGTGGAGGATGCGACGCATATCCTTCATCTCCAGGAAAGGATGCTCTTCTTCGGAAGCGCCGGGGACTACAGAAAGAGCCGGGTGGGCCGGAATTTCCTGAGCAGCGCGGCAGAAGGCCGGGAGGAACAGGAGCTGAGGCCGGAGGTCAGAAGCAGACTCGAAAATGGAGGTGGGGATCATGTTTAATACGATTGTTGAGATGTTTTCCTATCCCTTTATGGTGAGGGCATTTGCCGTAGGATCGCTGGTGGCGCTCTGCTCTGCGCTTCTGGGTGTTAGTCTTGTGCTGAAACGCTATTCGATGATCGGGGACGGGCTTTCCCACGTTGGATTCGGGGCGCTGGCCATAGCGGCGGCCATGAATGTGACACCTCTAAGCGTGGCGATCCCGGTGGTGATCGTGGCGGCGGTCCTTCTTCTGCGAATCCGCGGGAACAGCCGGATCAAGGGGGATGCGGCGATCGCTCTGATCTCCACCAGCTCTCTGGCAGTGGGAGTGATGGTCATCTCCATGACAACGGGGATGAATACGGACGTGTACAACTATATGTTCGGAAGCATTCTGGCTATGAGCGCGGAAGATGTGTATTTAAGTGTTGTTCTGGCAGTGATCGTGCTGGTGTTGTACATTTTCTTCTATAATAAAATTTTTGCCATTACATTTGATGAGACATTTGCCCAGGCAACCGGGGTAAGGGCAGATCTGTACAATACGATGATTGCAGTGCTGACAGCGGTGACGATCGTGCTCGGCATGCGGATGATGGGTGCGCTTCTTATCTCCAGTCTGATTATCTTTCCTGCGCTTACGTCCATGCGCGTGTGCAGGACGTTCCGGGGCGTGATTATCAGTTCGGCCGTAGTTTCGGTTGTGTGCCTTGTGCTGGGGATCACAGTGTCCTATGTCTGGGCCACTCCGGCCGGCGCCAGTGTGGTGATGGCAAATATCGCGGCGCTGCTGATATATTCGCTGATTGGAATCGTGAAAAACCGGGGATGACCTTTGATTAGATTTGCGGAAACCGGGGAGGTTTGATATGGCAATAAGTGTGGCGGCAGTGATACGGGCACTGCTGGCAATGGCAGCGATGATACTTTTCGGAACATATTATTTTCAGAGGAAAAAGGCTGACCGGGTGAAGGCTCTGGCCTGCAAGGCGGGGGCTACCGCCATGCCCGGACTGCTTCTTCTGTGCTGTGGAATGGAAAACGGCGGCCTGACTGCCGCCGGATACTGGACGCTGGCGGCAATCCTTTTTTATATGGCGGCGGACGTACTGCTGGAGTGCAGATTTGTCTGGGGCGCCGTCTCGTTTGCCGTGGGGCATCTCTGCATGATGGCAGGCTTCGTGGCAGGGATGGCCGATGGCAGCCTTACACAGGGGGAATGCATCCGCTTCCTCCGGATTGCAGTGATTCTCTTCTGCGTTTATGTGGGAGCTGCCTGTCTTGCTCTGCGGCGTTATATTCCGCATCTGAGAGCGAAGAAGCTGTTTCTTCCGGCAGCGGCCTATCTTGTGATCTTAAGCGCCATGGCTGCCTGTGCGGCATCAGCGGGAGGTATAAAAGGCGGAATAAGTGGAGCGGTTCTCGCGGCTGGCGGGATCTGCTTCGTTGTGTCAGACGTCCTGCTGGGACAGAACAGGCTTGGAAGGAAGCGGAGCCGCGTGAAAGGCGCGGCTGTGCTGGTGCTGTATTATCTCGCGGTGTATCTGTTCGCGGCGGGGATATGGATAGATTAGTAACAGTTCAGCCCGCGCCATTCGTAAAACCGCACTGCGTGCTTATTGCGGCTGCCGCCGCTGTTTTACTCATAGACGGGCGTGCAGCCCTATGGCTGAACTGTTACATAGATTAAAAAAGATCAAGGTTTGGCGATTGACAATGATAATTATACACATTATAATGTACATAAATTTCAGTTTTTAAAACCATAGACGAAATGCAGTGACAAGGAGGAGTACATAGTTTCTGATGCACAGAGAGGAGATGGCTGGTGTGAATCTCCGTGAGGATATTATGGAAGGTAGCCTTTGAGCAGTGGACTGAACGGCTGTATGGCCAAGTAGGCTTCAACGTTTCCCCACGTTACAGGGGAGCGGTATCGGATGAGAGCAGATGAGGAGGAACAATCGGATGTTCCCGGGAAAGCAGGATTCCCGTGCCGGCAGAGTGCAGAGAGAGTTCTCTGAATTTAGGTGGTAACACGGATATTTATTCGCCCTGAGCAAATAGACGCTCGGGGCTTTTCTTTTCGGATGAGTGGTGTTCGTGAGACCGGTCAGGGAAGGTGGCTCTGGCAATAGAAGAGGAGGTATGAAATTGAGAAAGATTACGGGAAACAAATTACTTGTGAGAGCTTTGAAAGAGGAGGGCGTGGATACAATCTTCGGGTATCCGGGCGCATGTACCATTGATATCAGCGATGAGCTGTATAAACAGGACGATATCAGAGTGATTCTGCCGAGGCATGAGCAGGCACTTGTCCATGAGGCGGATGCCTACGCCCGGACGACGGGGAAAGTCGGCGTTTGCCTGGTGACGAGCGGCCCGGGGGCGACGAATCTGGTGACAGGGCTTGCCACGGCGAACTACGACAGTGTTCCGCTTGTGTGTTTTACAGGGCAGGTGGCAAAGAACCTGATCGGAAATGACGCATTCCAGGAAGTGGATATCGTAGGAATCACTCGGAGTATTACGAAATACGGAGTTACAGTCCGGAACAGGGAAGATCTGGGACGGATTATCAAGGAGGCGTTCTACATCGCGCGGACAGGACGCCCGGGTCCGGTTCTGATCGACCTCCCGAAAGACGTCATGGGAGAGCTGGGCAGCGCAGAGTACCCGAATAGTGTAAATATCAGAGGATATAAGCCGAATACCAGCGTCCACATGGGCCAGTTAAAACGCGCGCTTAAAATGCTGAAAAAGGCAAAGAAACCACTGTTTCTTGCCGGGGGCGGAGTGAATATTGCCCGGGCCGGAGCAGTGTTTACAGAGGTGGTCAACAAGACGAATGTGCCGGTTGTGACGACGATTATGGGCCGGGGTGCTATCCCGACGAATCATCCGCTGTATATAGGCAATCTGGGAATGCACGGACAGTATGCGGCAAATATGGCTGTGGGAGAGTGCGACCTGCTGTTCTCCATCGGAACGAGGTTTAATGACAGGATTACGGGAAAGCTGCACGCATTTGCACCCAACGCGGAGATTGTGCATATTGATATAGATACGGCTTCCATCTCCAGGAATATCCACGTGCATGTGCCGATTGTGGCAGACGCGCTGGAGGCGGTCACAAAGATGAACGAGTATGTGGAGCCCTGCGAAACAGAAAAGTGGCTTGCCCAGATAAAAGAATGGAAAGAGGAACATCCTCTGACCATGAAATATCTCAATCATATGACCCCGATGGATATCGTGGAAGAGATGAACCGTCAGTTTGATGAGGCAATCATCGCGACGGACGTGGGACAGCATCAGATGTTTGTCACTCAGTATGTGGAAATTACGGAGAAAAAGCAGCTTGTTACATCCGGCGGACTGGGGACCATGGGATATGGATTTCCGGCAGCGATTGGAGCAAAGCTGGGGAATCCTGATAAGCCTGTGATTGCCATCTCGGGTGACGGCGGAATGCAGATGAATATTCAGGAGTTCGCTACAGCAGTTCTGGAGGAACTTCCGCTGATTCTCTGCGTATTCAATAACGAGTATCTCGGTATGGTTCGCCAGTGGC
>JAHZHF010000122.1 GCA_019420405.1 Clostridiales bacterium | reverse complement strand
ACGTTTGAGAATCGTCCCTGTTTTCGGACGTTTTTCATACGGGAGTTAATGAACTAAATAGCTGGAATGTCTTCGAAAACAGCTCTTGACTTCTTTACAAAAAACTGCATCTTTGATAAAATTATACAATTGGGGAGACAATAGGTGATGTAGTTATGACAGAGAAGATCAATGTTCTGGGAATCGAGATGGACTGTCTCACCGCGAAAGAGATTATGATCCGGGTCATGCAGTTCATGGAGGACGACTTGGTTGATACGATCGAGATGCTTTCTATGGATGATCTGATGCGCGGGCGGGATGACGAAGGGTGGAAAGCATTGACGGAGCAGCTTGAGATCGTGCTGCCGGGAGAGGCAGATATATTGAAGGCAGCAGAAGTCAATGACCGCGTGAGGCTAAAGGAAACAGAGAACGGTACGTTTTTCAGGCTGTTTATGAAGTATCTTCAGAAAAACCGGAAGAAGGTGTTTCTTCTGGCCGGAACAGAGGAGCAGCTTGACAGACTGGAAAATATTACCAGAAGATACAGCCGCGGGCTCCGTGTGGCAGGAAGCGGCCTGCTGGATCAGGACGGCAGCGGCGAGGAAAAGATTATCAATGATATCAACGGGGCGGAGGCGGACTGTGTGCTTTCTGCTCTGGGATCACCGTACCAGGAAGAGTTTATCGGAAGGAGCCGGGCGCTCCTCTGTACGAAACTGTGGCTGGGCTGCGGGCCGGTATCGGAGGAGGATGCCGGAAACGGCGGAATATTTGCAAGAATGAAACGCTTTGTATTAAAAAAGATGTTTTTAAGACAGGCCGGGAAAGAGAAGAATCTGGCGGAAATCCGGGGCTGCTTGAAGGTTTGCCCTCCTTTTGTGAACAATGTACAGAGATAAAAATATGAAATTTTTGTAAAATATTTGAGGAAATGCATAAAAAAAGTGTATTTCCTCTTTCTTTTTTTGATGTTTTGCATTAATATAGAACAAGAATAGGCGAATGGTGCATTTTTCGGGGGGAACAAAATTTGTGAAAAATGTACATGGATGAATCAGGAGGAGTGGAGGTAAAGCCATGATTTCAAATCAGATACTTCAAAATACGATCGAAGGACTAAAAGGAATTTCAAGAGTTGATTTCTGCGTGCTGGATACAGAAGGAAAGGAACTGGCAGCTACGTTTGAGAGCGCGCAGGACCGGGGCGACGCCGTCCTGGCATTTGTAGAATCTCCGGCGGACAGCCAGGTGATCCAGGGGTGCCAGTTCTTTAAGATTTTTGACGAACAGAGGCTGGAATATGTTCTTCTGGCAGATGGAGATACGGAGGATGTGTACATGCTCGGCAAGATTGCGGCGTTCCAGATCCAGAGCCTCCTGGTCGCATATAAGGAAAGATTTGACAAGGATAATTTTATCAAAAATCTTCTGCTTGACAATCTGCTCCTGGTGGATATTTATAACCGTGCAAAAAAATTACATATTGACACAGAAGTAAAACGTGTTATCTTTATTATTGAGACATCCCACGAAAAGGATAATGCTGCGCTTGAGAATGTAAGAGCACTTCTGGGCGGAAAATCAAAAGACTTTGTGACCGCTGTTGATGAGAAGAATATCATCGTTGTCAAGGAACTTGCGGACAAGGACGGCAACAGGGAACTAGAGAAGATGGCGAAGGAGATGTATGATACGCTCCACAGCGAGGGAGAGGAAGAGCGCATCCGCATCGCATACGGAACCATCGTAGGCGATATTAAGGAAGTTTCCAAGTCTTATAAAGAGGCGAAGCTGGCTCTTGACGTAGGCAAGATCTTTTTTGATGAGAAAGATATCGTGGCATTTACCACTCTCGGAATCGGGCGTCTGATCTATCAGCTTCCGCTTCCGCTGTGCCGGATGTTTATCAAAGAGATTTTCGAGGGGAAATCTCCGGACGAATTTGATGAGGAGACATTGACGACCATTAACAAGTTTTTTGAAAACAGTCTCAATGTATCAGAGACGTCCAGGCAGCTTTATATTCACAGGAATACTCTTGTATACAGGCTGGATAAGCTCCAGAAGAGCACAGGCCTGGATCTCCGTGTGTTCGAGGATGCCATCACCTTCAAGATCGCGCTGATGGTAGTAAAATACATGAAATACATGGAATCGTTAGAATATTAATCCCTGTCAAGCCATGCGCAGCTTGAGAAGCAGACACAGGAACGTGCAGAGCACGAGCCTGAGGCTGATTCGCAAGGTGCATAGGGCGCACAGCCCGAAGCGAGAGGAAGGGCGGAAGCCCTGAGACGAGCTTGCATGGCGGGGAGACGCGAGTGGGGACGGAGAAGCAGGGGGACGCATCCGAACCGGAGCGCACAGCGCTGAGAAGAGAGCTGAATATACGCAGGAGTATGAATAATTAGGAGGAACTTATGATTGAATTAAGAAACGTGACGAAGGAGTATTCCAAAGGGAATGCAGCCCTTAACGGAGTCTCCGTGAAGATCGAGCGGGGAGAGTTCGTATTCATCGTCGGCGACAGCGGTTCAGGTAAATCGACATTAATCCGCCTGATCATGAAGGAACTGAACCCGACCGAAGGTACGATTATCGTAAACGGTCAGAACTTAAACCGCATGAAACACCGTCATATTGCAAAGTACAGAAGGGGACTTGGGGTTGTCTTTCAGGACTTCCGTCTTCTGAAGGACAGAAATATCTATGAAAATATCGCATTTGCTCTGCGTGTGACAGAGACACCCACAAGAGTAATCAAAAAGAAAGTGCCTGCGGCGCTTTCTCTGGTAGGTCTTGCCCAGAAATATAAGTCTTTCCCGAAAGAATTATCAGGAGGAGAGCAGCAGCGTGTAGCGATTGCAAGGGCTCTGGTGAACGAACCTGACATTCTGCTGTGCGATGAGCCGACAGGAAATCTGGACCCGACAAACTCATGGGAGATCATGAGTATTCTTAAAGAAGCCAATGAGCGGGGTACCACAGTGCTTGTCGTGACGCACAACCAGGAGATCGTAAACGAGATGAATGAGCGCGTGATCGCAATGAAACAGGGCGTGATCGTCAGTGATGAACAAAAAGGTGGGTATATAAATGAGGATTAGTACATTAGGATACGTCGGGAAGCAGGGCGTCAAGAACATCTGGAGAAACAAGATGTTTTCTCTCGCATCCATTGCGACGATGTCGGCCTGTATCTTCCTGTTTGGATTGTTTTTCTCGATACTTGTAAACTTTCAGTATATTATAAGAACTGCGGAAGAAGGCGTGGCAATCACTGTATTCTTCGAGGAAGATGCCACGGATGAGCAGAAACAGAATATCGGAGATCAGTTAAGAGAACATGAGGGTGTGGCAGATGTGGTTTACGTCTCTGCTGATGAGGCATGGGAGGAATTCCAGCAGCAGTATTTCGGAGATAACCCGGAACTGGCAGAAGGATTCCGGGATGATAACCCTCTGGCAAGCTCGGACAACTATGAAGTATATATGCAGACAACGGACGACAACCAGAGTCTGGTTGCAAGAAGCCGTTCCCTGTCTGAGACGCAGAATGATCTTGTGAAATTTGCCCAGGGGCTGGACGGCGTGCGTGAGGTAAATAAGTCGGATGTAGTTGCCAACACGCTGTCAAGTGTAAATACACTGGTAGCGATTGTTTCGATTGCGATCATTATTATTCTGTTTGGTGTATCTATCTTCCTGATCAGCAATACTGTTACGATGGGTATCACCGTTCGTAAAGAAGAGATTGCGATTATGAAGTATATCGGAGCGAAGGACTTTGTCGTTAGATCGCCGTTTGTGATCGAGGGTCTGATTATCGGTGTGTTTGGCGCAGCCATTCCGCTTACGCTGCTGTATTTCCTGTATGACAAGGCAGTAGAGTACATTATGACGAGATTCAGTATCCTCCAGAATATTATTGATTTCCTTCCGGTGGGAACTGTCTACCAGGTTCTGCTTCCGATCGGGCTGATTATGGGAATCGGAATCGGTTTCCTTGGAAGTTTCTTTACCGTGCGCAAGCACCTGAAAGTATAGGAGGTGCTCTATGAAGAGACGGATGAGAACACTGACAGGACTGCTGCTGGCGGCTGTGATGGTATTCGGAACGGTGTCCGGTGTAAAGGCTGACACCAATGACGAAATCAATGCGGCTGAACAGAAAGCGGACGAGCTGGAAGAACAGAAAAAGGCGGCCGAGTCAGAAAAGGAAGCTCTTGCAGAGAAGCTGAATACGATTATCAGTGAGATGGAAGATACCCAGAACAAGCTGACTGAGAAAGAAGCGGAAGTGGAAGCTGTGGAAAACGAACTGGTTCAGGCGCGGATAGATGCCAACAACCAGTACGAGAGCATGAAAGTCCGGATCAAATTTATGTACGAGGGCGGAAATACCCAGCTTATGGAACTGCTTTTTGACAGTGAAAATATGGGTGATTTTCTCAATAAAGCAGAGTATGTTTCCAAGATTTCTGAATATGATAGAAATGAACTGATCAAGTATCAGGATACAGTTAAGAAGGTTGAAGAAAAGGAAGCCCAGGTTCAGGCTGAATATGAGGAACTCAGTAACCTTCAGGAACAGCTTGTCAATCAGCAGGCGGAAGTTCAGGGATTGATTGATAGCAATGCGGCACTGATCGAAGACATCCAGTCCCAGATCGAGGCAAATGAAGAGACGCTGCAGGAACTCAGAGAGAAAGCGGCCGAGGCTGAACGAATCCGTCAGGAGCAGCTTGCGGCAGCTAAGGCTGCGGAAGAAAATAGCAGCAGCGGTGGCGGCGGTTCTTCTTTCACCGAACCGGATTCCGGAAATGTGGTCAGCGGCAACGGCTATTTCACACACCCGTGTCCGGGATACAGCTACCAGTCAAGTTACTTCGGAGAGATCCGGGAATTTGAGGTGGGCGGCCACAAAGGGCATGACTATGCGGCTCCCACAGGGACACCTACATACGCTGCGGCGGCCGGAACTGTGGTCACTGCAGGATACAGCCCGAGTGCAGGAAACTGGGTGGTCATCAATCACGGAAACGGTCTGACGACGAAATATATGCACCACAGTGCGATTTGCGTTACTCAGGGACAGTATGTAGAAAAAGGACAGCAGATCGGTTATGTGGGAAGTACCGGGCAGTCTACCGGCCCGCATCTTCATTTCCAGGTTGAGGAGAATAATGTACCGGTAAATCCGGACAAATATTTGTAGATACATATCAGCAGCGCTAAAGTGCGGTGCCGTGATAAATGAGGGAGGACAAAGCAGAAGAAGTATTCTGCTTTGTCTTTTCTGAATTTTAGGAGTCAGATAAGGAGTAAACAGGCATGGAGCAGGAAACAGGAAACGGAATTAATGAAAAAGGGCAGTATGAAGAGCCGGATATGGAACGTCTGGGGAAACTCCCGGAGGAGTCGAAAAACAGCGGGGGAAGATTCGGACGCGGATTTCTGGCCGGACTTCTGTCAGCGCTTATTCTTTTTGGAGTTGGTTTTGGAATAACACATATATTTCAGGAACTGGGCAGCGGAGACTTTGCATCCGAGACAACCTCGAAGGCTGATGTAGAAGATAAGCTGGATGAGATTAGTGGAATCATCGAGAACTATTATCTCTATGAAGATGAAATTGATGAAGATGCGCTCATTGACGGTATATATTCCGGATATGCGTCGGCTCTGGGAGATCCGTATACAGAGTATTACGGAGAGGAACAAACGAAGGCACTCTATGAGACAACGAGCGGTGAGTTTTCGGGAATAGGGGCTGTGATGTCGAAGAGCCTGGACAGTGATGAGATTACGATTGTCAATGTATATAAAGACTCCCCGGCGGCTAAAGCAGGGCTGATGGATGGAGATATTCTTACAGAAGTTGACGGGGAGTCCGTCTCAGGACAGGAGCTGGATACAATTGTGTCCAAGGTCAAGGGCGATGAGGGGACGGAGGTTGTCCTGACCGTATTAAGGGATGGTGAGGAACTCGAGCTGACAGCCGTGCGGGATATCATAGAAGTACAGACTGTGAGCTATGAAATGAAGGACAATCAGATCGGATACATCTCAGTCAGTGAGTTTGACGATGTGACATACGAACAGTTTAAGGAAGCGCTCGATGCTCTGGAGAGCCAGGGGATGCAGGGCCTGGTGATTGATCTGAGAAGCAACCCGGGAGGTGTGCTGTCCACTGTGACAGATATGCTGAAACTTCTTCTTCCGGAAGGCACGATTGTTTCGACAAAGGATAAGTACGGAAACGTGGAAGAGGTGACCTGTGACGGTGAGAATGAGTTTACAAAACCTCTGGCTGTCCTCGTGAATCAGTACAGTGCGAGCGCGGCAGAAATCTTCAGTGCGGCGGTTCAGGACTATGGGATCGGAGAGATCGTCGGAGTGACTACCTACGGAAAGGGAGTCGTACAGCAGATCATCCCCATGGATGACGGAACCAGCATGAAAGTGACCATTGCAGAATACTATACGCCATCCGGAAAAAGCATCAACGGAGAAGGCGTAACTCCGGACGTGGAAGTAGAATACGAATACAATGCAGAAAATCCGGAGGCGGATAACCAGTTAGATAAAGCGCTGGAAGTGATTCGTTCGGAGCTGGACTCTTCCCGGCAGTGAGCGAAAGAACCGGCTATGAATAGTAACATTGTATTGAAAAAAATACAATGATGGAGACTGAATTTTCTTGCAAATTGAATTTTTCAGTGCTATTATTGGAAACATATTTTAACAGATTAAAGTGTTGAAATAGAAAAAGGCTATGAACAAGACTCTTGTTTTCAGAAACTGACAGGAAGGAGGCGTCACCGACTGAGAGCGCCGGACAGCGGAGAAGACAAAGGGAACACTTGGGAGCTGGCTGTCTGAACTTAAGTAGGGCAGCACGGAAAAGCAGCCGTTATCTGCAAAGAGTGGAACCCTGATCACTTAGCGAGGTATTTTCGAGCTTAGTGAGCAGGAGTTGTTCTTGGGAGCTTGGCGAGGTGTTTTCGAGCCTAGTGAGCAAGAACTTCCCTGCACGGAGAAAGAGGCGCAGGCCGAATCCTAGTGCGAGGTTGTTCCGTGAGATTAGCGAAAGCGAGCCGCAGGCGAAGCTTGAGGTTAGCGAACGGAACTTCCTTGGCATAGCGGAGGAGCAGGAGTTGTTCTTGGGAACTTCCTTAACACAGAAGAGGAGCAAGAACTTCCTTAGCTTAGTGCATGGGTTCAATGCGGGTGGTACCGCGGATTTTATCTTGATAATTTCCGTCCCGGGATACTTTAGTATCCCGGGACTTTTTCGTTCTCCGGGATACGACACAGCATCTGAAAGGAGAATGAAAAATGGAACTGGTAAAAGGAGTAAAACAGACAGAAACACTGGAACTTGAAGAACTGCTCACAGAAGAGGCAAAGGGCCGGACCGTGAAAGTCACGGGAGCCGTCCACACGATCCGCGATATGGGAAACGTAGCGTTTCTGATCCTCAGAAAAAGAGGCGGGCTTGTACAGTGCGTTTATGAGAAAGGCGTGTCAGGATTTGACTTAAAGGACGTCAAAGAAGCAGCATGCGTGGAAGTTACAGGTACGGTTGCAGAGTCGGAGAAAGCGCCTCACGGGATTGAGATCCGCCTGCAGGGAATCCGGATCTTGAGCGAGCCTGCCGCACCGATGCCGCTGCCGATCGCCAAGTGGAAGCTGAACACTTCTCTGGAAGCAAAATTAAACTACCGTCCCATTTCTCTTCGAAACCTCCGGGAACGGGCGAGATTCCGTATTCAGGAAGGTCTTGTGAGAGGATTCCGGGATTTTCTGTACGGAGAAGGATTTACCGAAATACACACGCCGAAGATTGGTGCGAAGAGTGCGGAGGGCGGAGCGAACCTGTTCCGGCTGGAATATTTCCACAGGCCGGCGGTCCTGCAGCAGAGCCCGCAGTTCTACAAGCAGATGATGGTGGGCGTGTTTGACAGAGTGTTTGAGACCGCGCCGGTGTTCCGGGCGGAGAAGCACAACACGAAACGCCATTTGAACGAATATACGAGCCTTGATTTCGAGATGGGATATATCGATGGATTCGAGGACATTATGGCAATGGAAACCGGGTATCTGCAGTATGCGATGGCCCTCCTTGAGAGAGAGTATGCGCAGGAGATTAAGATGCTTGGCATCGAGATCCCGAAGACGGAGGATATTCCGGCCGTTCGATTTGACGAGATCAAACGCCTGGTGTCAGAAGAGTACGGGCGCAAGATCAGAAGCCCGTATGACCTGGAGCCGGAGGAAGAAGTTCTGATCAGCAGATATGCGAAAGAAAAGTGGGATGCGGATTTCGTGTTTGTTACCCATTATCCGTCCAGAAAGCGTCCGTTCTACGCCATGGATGATCCGGAAGATCCCACATATACACTGAGTTTTGATCTTCTCTTCCGCGGGATGGAGATCACCACGGGAGGACAGAGAATCCACGATTATAAAGACCTTCTCGCAAAGATGGAAAAACGGGGGATGACCGACGAGGGGATGGAACAGTATCTGAGCGCGTTTAAGTACGGGATGCCGCCTCACGGGGGCCTTGGGATCGGCCTGGAGAGGCTGACGATGAAGCTGACCGGCGACGACAATGTCAGAGAGACAACGCTGTTCCCGAGGGATATGAGCAGACTTGAGCCGTGAGCGAAATATCCAAAAAGTAACAGTTCAGCCCGCGCCATTCGTAAAACCGCACTTCGTGCTTATTGC
>JAHZHF010000121.1:7647-8738 GCA_019420405.1 Clostridiales bacterium | reverse complement strand
TCTCTTATTCCCTGGAGCGAAGCCCAGAGCCGTCCTCCATCCCCGCAGAATACGTTTGTGAATCGTTCCTGTTTTCGGACGTTTTTCATGCGGGAGTTGATGAACTAAATAGCTGAACTGTTACATAGATTTTTGCCGAAATCAGGTTTGCGTCTTGACAAATAGGAAAGAATAGGATATGTTTATATCGTAAGTAGTAAGTGATAAGTAGTAAGTAATAAGTAAACATATCAATCAGTGGAGGTGCCGTTATGAAAAACTTATCAACGCCCCAGCAGTATTTTTTGTGTATCCTGAAGAAAAATGGAAAAATTTCAAGTCTTGAAATGGAGAAGACGACCTGTCTGGCAGCTTCAGCAGTGGTGGAGCTTTTGATGGATGATGTTTTGGCCCTTGACGGGAAAAAGCTGTCGGTTCAGACACCATTGCCGGAGGAGAAAAACTATCTGCGTCAGGTTTATGATGTTGTTGTGAAAAAGCAGCCGGTAAAGTTTGAAAGCGTTGTGGAATATTTTTCTTTCAATTTTACGGATAAATATATAAACGGACTGGTAGAAGACCTTGGAGAATCCCTTGTAAAGCTGGGCTGTGTGCAGAAAGAAAAAGGCGGCTTTATGAATGGAAAGACGCTCTATATTCCTAATGCGGCCGATGTGGATTGTATTGTACAGAACATCAGGGCAGAGCTTTTGGAGGATGGGGACATTTCAGAAGACATCGTTGTTTTAACCGCTTTGTTAAATAAAAGCAAGGATCTGCAGAGATACTTTTCTTCCTATGAAAAACAGGCGCTGAAAAAGAGGCTGGACGAAATTAAGGAGAATCCTCAGAATGAGTTGATCCATAAAGCGACGGATTATATCGATACACTGTTCCTTTTGTTTATTGTGGCAATTTCCTGATGAAGGAAGGTGTGCATATTGTCAAGACAGAGAAGTATGGAAGCTATCCTGGCCTCGGAGTATGTTACGATTGGAGAGCTTGTGCGTTTGACCGGAGCCCGGTACAGCACATTAAAGTTTTATACAGAGGAGGGCTTTCTTCCTTTTGTTCAGGAAGATTCAAATCTGACACGCCGTTATCCGAGGGAA
>JAHZHF010000121.1:6715-7637 GCA_019420405.1 Clostridiales bacterium | reverse complement strand
AAAAGCAGTGAAGCGTATTGCCTATATTAAGGAACTGAGGGATCAGAAGAAAACGATCCCTCAGATTAAAGAGATTTTGCAGGCGGAATGAGCGCCTTTTTATTTCAGAGAAAAATGCTCGGAGGGCCGGCTGTTTTAAAACAGCCGGCCGGATAAGAGGCGGACGAAAAATTCCGGCCTCGGAGGGAAAGTCATACAGCAGAAGTGACGAACCGGATAAGAGATAAGCTGCAATGCTTGTTTCTTATCCTTTTTTTTTTCAGGAGGAAGGAGAAAATGGATTTTCTAAACGGAAAAATTAAAACAATTTACTTCAAGTATCTGTCAGTGGCATTTGGAAGTGCACTGATCACTTCCATCTATTCTATTGTAGATATGGCGATGGTAGGGCAGTATCACGGCCCGGAGGGATCAGCGGCTCTGGCAGTGGTGGCCCCGGTCTGGAATATTATCTACAGTTTCGGACTTCTGATGGGAATCGGAGGATCTGTTCTGTTCAGTACGATTCGCGGAAAGGCGGACGGAAATATTAAGAAATCGAACGAATATTTTACCGCATCTGTAGTCGGTTCGGTGATTCTTGCGGCGGTTATCTGGCTGGTTATTATCTTTTTCGACCGTAATCTGCTGATCATATTCGGAGCCCAGGACCATACGCTTACTCTGGCGAGAGAGTACGTGCTTCCGATTAAGGCGGCAATCCCGTTTTTCCTGTTTAACCAGATGCTTGCGGCATATTTGAGGAACGACAAGAACCCTGCTCTGGCGACAGGAGCCGTGTTTGCAGGGGGAATCTTTAATATATTCGGAGATTATTTCTTTGTATTTGTATGTGATATGGGAGCGTTCGGGGCCGGACTTGCGACAGCTATCGGTTCTTCGATCAGTTTCCTTGCGATGGTGTCGCATTTCTTTATGAAAA
>JAHZHF010000121.1:0-6609 GCA_019420405.1 Clostridiales bacterium | reverse complement strand
CGGAGGGACTTGTGAGAAAATTAAGGGAGATTACGGCAACCGGGTTTTCTACGTTTTTTATCGACGTAGCGATGGGAATCCTGACGATCCTGTTCAACCGTCAGATCATGGTATATCTCGGGACGAACGCGCTGTCAGTATACGGTGTTATCGTTAATATCAGTACGTTTGTACAGTGCTGTGCGTACAGTGTGGGTCAGGCTTCCCAGCCGATTATCTCCACCAATTTCGGCGCGGGAAAAGGAGACAGGATAAAGGAAACTCTGAAATACGCGCTCGCCACGGTGGCGGTATTCAGCATACTTTGGACGTTGCTGAGTATGCTTATCCCCAATACGTTTATCCGGCTCTTCATGGCGCCGACCAGGGAAGTGCTTGAGATTGCACCGTCGATCATAAGGTGCTATGCGGTCTCGTTCCTGCTTCTGCCGCTCAACGTATTTTCGACCTATTACTTCCAGGCGCTGATGAAACCGAAGTCGGCTTTTGTGGCGTCGGTAGCTAGGGGGCTTGTTATCAGCGGCGTATTGATCTATCTGCTTCCGGCAGTGCTTGGCGGAAATGCGATCTGGTTCGCAATGCCTATGACGGAGGCGGTTGTGGCAGTCTATGTGATCTCGCAGATGATGAAATATACGAAAGGACTTAACGAATCGGTGTGAGATTTTTAGGAAAAAAATATAATTATACTGGGAGGTATGAATATGAACAGAATTATTACGATCGGACGCGAGTTCGGAAGCGGAGGGAGAGAACTGGGAAGAAGGCTTGCGGAGAAACTTGGTTTTGCCTATTATGATCAGGAGATTGTAAGCGAAATCGCCAGGCGCACTGAATTGTCGGAACAGTATGTTCAGTCGGTAGTGGAGCATCAGCCGTCATTCTCCTTCCCGATCCATATCGGCAGGAGTTTCTATCCGGCTCCGACTCCGGTATTTGACCAGAGTATGACTGTTTACCGGGAGCAGTCCAGAATCATTATGGAGATGGCGGAGAAGTCGGACTGTGTGATCGTTGGGCGCTGCGGAGATTATATTCTGCGGGGATATGCGCCTTTCCGCGTGTTTGTGTACGCGGATATGGAAAGCAAGATGAAACGCTGCCGTACAAAAGCTCCGGCGGATGAGAAGATGAGTATTAATACATCCCGGACGGTGATCAAAGAAATCGTCCCGGCAGTTGCAAAATTGTTCAGAGAGTAAATGGAATAAAAACAGGGCTGTCCCGTCTTCGACAAGGACAGCCCATTTTTGGTATAAATTAATATAATAACATATCTGATTCGATTTTTTATGTACAAAGTGTTCAGAAAATGCTAAGATTAAGTGCTGACAATGATACTCGGCACGCTAAGCGGCTGCGGCGCCTCATCAGAGAATGGGAAGAAAATCATCCGCATCGGACATAACCAGTCCACGAACCATCCTACTCATATTGCTCTGCTGGCTTTTGCAGACTTCATAGAAGAAGAGCTGGGAGACAAATATGATGTAGAGGTGTTCCCGAGCGAACTGCTGGGATCGCAGAACGAGATGGTTCAGCTGACACAGACCGGAGCCATTGATTTCTGTGTCGCTTCGAACTCACTGCTGGAGACATTCAGTGACAACTATACGCTGTTTAACCTGCCATATCTGTTTGCATCCAGTGAAGCTTATCACGCTTCAATGGATGACGAGGAGATTACGGGACCGATCTTTGAGTCTACACGGCAGGCGGGATTTGAGGCCGTCACCTGGCTGGATGCGGGCACACGAAATTTCTATACGCTGGATACTCCGATTGAGACGCCGGATGATCTGAAGGGCCTGAAGATTCGTGTGCAGCAGTCTCCGACAAACATTGAGATGATGGATCGCCTGGGCGGTTCTGCCACGCCGATGGGATTTGGAGAAGTGTATACGTCGCTTCAGTCTAACATCATTGACGGTGCGGAGAACAATGAGATGGCGCTGACGGACAACGGTCATGGTGATGTGTGCAAGTATTATTCTTATGACATGCATCAGATGATTCCCGATATCCTGATCGGCAGCAATGCGTTTCTCGAGACTTTGAGCGATGAAGAGCGCGCGATCTTTGACGAGGGATTTGAGCTTGTAAACCAGGTGCAGAGAGACGAGTGGGTTGACGCTGTGGCGAAAGCAAAAGACCGTGCGGAAAATGAGCAGGGAGTGACATTTATTTATCCGGACACGGAGCCGTTTAGGGAAGCCTGCCTGCCGATGCATGACAGCATGCTGGAGCAGTATCCGGATCTTGTACCGGTCTATGAGGCGATTCAGGCTTACAATGAAGAATATCCGGCCGAAGAATCATAAAGGAGGGAGCGGGAAATGAAAACACTGAGAAATGTTCTGAATAAAATCTTAAACGTGCTGGCAGGCGTCAGTCTTCTCGCGATGGTGGTTCTCACATGCTGGCAGGTATTTACAAGGTATATCCTGCAGAATCCGTCGTCCTGGTCGGAAGAGCTGGTATCCTACCTGTTCGCGTGGGCGAGTCTTTTTGGCGCGTCCCTTGTCACAAGTGAACGCGGGCATATGAATATACCGATTATTGTAGAGCGGATGGGGGAGAAGATGCAGAAATTCTTCGGGATTGTCGGCGAGCTGATCGCATTTGCGTTTTCGGCCGTTATTCTCGTATATGGCGGCATTTCTATCACAAAGCTTGCGATGGGGCAGATGACATCCGCTCTGGGCGTTGCAGTGGGCGTATTTTATATCGTGCTTCCGATTTGCGGCGTGATCAACATGATCTACACCGTGCTGAATATCATTGATATCAGCAAAGGAAATACAGTACTGAACAAGGAGGAGGGATAGGTTATGGCAATCCAGTCATTGTTGATCATTATCGTGATTCTTGCAGTGTTATTGATTATCGGGGTGCCGATCTCTTATGCTATCGGTATTTCCTCGCTTGTGTGTATCCTGCAGACGGTGTCGCTGGATATCTCAGTTGTCACAGGTGCCCAGCGTATCTTCGTGGGAATGAGTAAGTTCAGTCTGACGGCGATCCCGTTTTTCATCCTGGCCGGAAATCTGATGAACCAGGGCGGAATCGCGAAAAGACTTGTAGATTTCGTTATGGCTATTCTGGGGAAGATGCCGGGAGCGCTTCTGGTGACGAATATCGGAGCGAACGCTCTTTTTGGCGCAATTTCCGGTTCTGCTTCCGCAGCGGCAGCGGCAGTCGGAAGCATGGTGGAAAAAGGAGAAGAGGAGCAGGGATATGACAAGGCGCTCTGCGCGGCGACCAACGGAGCTTCCGCACCGTCAGGACTTCTGATCCCGCCGTCCAATGCCCTGATTACTTACTCACTGGCAGCAGGCGGTACGTCTGTAGCGGCTCTGTTCATGGCAGGATATGTGCCCGGAATTATCTGGGCGGTCTGCTGTATGGTTGTTGCAGTGCTGGTGGCGAAGAAGAAGGGATACAAAGGTCTTCCGGGCAAGTTCGACTGGAAGAACCTGGGTGTATGTACGCTTCGGGCAATCCCGGCGCTGTCCCTGATCGTCGTCGTAATCGGCGGAATCATTATCGGTGTGTTTACTGCGACGGAAGGTTCGGCAATCGCGGTTGTATACGCGCTGATCCTCGGCATCTGCTATCGGAATATTACGTGGAAATCATTCTGGGGAATCGTGGTTGAGAGCGCGAAGATGAGCGGCATGGTCGTATTCCTGATCGGCGTATCCAACATCCTCGGATGGGTGATGTCCTTTACTCAGATCCCGCAGGCAATCTCCGAGGCTCTCCTCGGACTGACGCAGAATCCGATCATCATCCTTTTGATCATGAACGTGATCCTGCTGATCGCGGGAACATTTATGGACGTAACGCCGGCGATCCTGATCTTTACCCCGCTGTTCCTCCCGGTCGTACAGACCTTCGGAATGGACCCGGTACAGTTCGGACTGATCCTCGTCTACAACCTGTGTATCGGAAATATCACGCCGCCTGTGGGTAATACCCTGTTTGTTGCCATTAAAGTGGGGCATACCAGCCTTGCAAAAGTAATGCCATATATGCTCAGGTATTACATTGCGATCCTGATCGGACTTCTGCTCGTTACTTATGTTCCGGCTGTCAGCCTGTGGCTGCCGCAGATGGCGGGACTGATATAAAGCAGCGATATGAGATGATATCAGAAAAGGGAGCTGATGAAGCTCCCTTTTTAATGCCGTAGTATGATCAGAACAGATTTACGATAGAATTAATCAGTGCGGGAACGGAATTTTTCAGTGCAAAAAATGTCATAACCAGCACGAAAATATAGCTGATAAGCATACAGATTTTGAGCACGTTAGGAGTCGGATATCCTTCAAAAATATCCTTCCTGAAGATCATCCGAGTGATAAAGAAGCCGGCTACAGGGGTTGCGATAGCAGTTGCGACATTCGCTATGTAAATGAGCTGTGTCGGTGAACCGCCGTATGCAAAACAGATTACACAGGCAATGGCGATACAGATCATACATCCCCACTGGATTGATTTTGATTCCAGACTGACTTCTTTATCGAATCCTGCATTGAGAAGAACCATACCCCTCTGTGTATTGCCGAGCAAGGAAGAGAAACCGGCTCCGACCAGAGCGATTCCCATCATGTATTTGGCTGCATTTCCCATAAACGGAACGAGCAGATCGGCCAGTTGCTGCGGAGCTGTGATGGAAATCCCCTGCGGGAACAGGACGATTGCGCCTACAAGAACAACCGCGCCGGAGATAAGGATTACACTGATCACATGTGCAATTGCATCTGCCAGCATGGCTCCGTTGAAGAGGTCTTCTTTCTTCCATTTCTTTTCTGCGCCCAGGTATGTGCCGTAAATTCCAGATGTAACAGCAGCGTTCGTGCTGATATATCCCAGAGCTGTGGCGAAACTGCCTGCTGCGAATCCCCAGTGAGTGAGACCATATCCCATCTCGCCCCAGTCAGGGCCGCCTGCTGATATTAAGGTTGCGTAAAACGCAAGAATCATGGCAAGAATACAGAGGAGAATCCCTTTTTCCACTTTAGAGTATACTCCTTTTGAAAAATAGCAGTAGGCGAGGATTACAAGCATAATCAGTGCACCCAGTTTCCAGTTGATACCGAAGATCAATGTCATTCCGGCTCCGGTTCCGGTGATGTTTCCCAGTGTAAAAAAGAAGCAGGCGAGAAATGTGGCGACTCCGATAAAAGCAGCCGCGATTTTTCCATAATAATGCCGGATCGCATGGATAATCGGCATTCCGGAAAGCATTCCGATTCTGTATGTAGTGAGCATAAAGGTGATCCCCATAAATGCGATGGGGATGATCAGCCAGATCATCCGGTAACCGTAATCTGCTCCCAGCATGGCTGACGTCGTGATGTTACCCGGCCCGATGACAACTCCTGTCAGTATGATTCCGGGGCCTACCCTCTTGATTATATCAAGGAAAGAAAGCTTTTTCACTTCCTTTCCGTCTATCATTACTTTACCCATGTCATACCTCCTGATATGAAACCGGCTGTGGATGTCGGAGGGAAATAGTTGTTTCCTTTTCTGACAGCCACAGCCCTAATTACATTTAGTCTTCGTACTGGCTCATGTCAACTTTCGGAAGCCCGCTGCGTTCAATTCCAAGTGCAACCCAGTCTTTTTCTTCCTGATTCAGCGGAAGAACCGGTTTGCGCATCAGTGCGGATTTGAATACACCGCGCTGTACAAGTGCTTCTTTCAGGCGTGCATGCGCCTCACCGGAAGGCTGGCCGCCGCCATAGATTGCCTGGGAGATATGATAGATCCGGTTGGACCAGTCCTGAGCCTCTTTCAGAGTGTGTTTCTCAGGATTTCTGAATACATCCCATGCCGGGCAGATGAGTTCAGGTACACAGCCTGCGAAACCGATCAGAGCGCCGTCCATACCCGGGAACCAGCTTACGCACAGTGTCTCATCGTGGCAGGTGATGAGGGAGATATCCGGGCACTCTTCGCGGAGCAGTCTTACGTCGTGCTCGTAGATTGATGTAACACGTGTTCCCATCTTGATGCATTTTACATGGTCGATCTCTTTGCACATCTTAATCAGTGTTTCAACCGGATAGAATGCTTTGCTTGTAGCCGGATATAGGTGGATGATGATATCAATGTCAGCGCCTTCAGCAACATCTTTTACATATTCAAACGGAGCGTTCTCGTTCATTCCGAAGCGGAGCCACATATGAGGCGGCATCAGAAGGATTCCGTCAGCGCCTGCTTCTTTGGCTTCTTTTGCCATCTCGATGCTCTCGATTGTGTTCTCACAGTTGATTCCGGAAATGATTGTCATAACATCTCCGCATTCTTCGGAGCAGATCTCTACAACACGTTTGCGCTCTGCGCGGCTTAAACCTGTAATCTCTCCGGTGTGTCCGTTACATACAAGACCTTCGATTCCTTTTCCGTAGAAGCTCTTGATCCAGCGAAGGTAAGCGCGGAACTCTTTCTCGTTGATTGTGTAGTCATCGTTAAGCGGAACAGAAACTGCCGGGAAGATTGTTTTAAATGTTTTTGTTTTAGCCATGATAAATTCTCCTTTTATACTGATTTTATGGTTTTAACAGAAATTTTGGTTAGGGCTGCGCATCGCCCGTT
>JAHZHF010000120.1:1560-8765 GCA_019420405.1 Clostridiales bacterium | reverse complement strand
ATAAGCGAGCAGAGCCTGGATTTCATCTCCGCGGCCGCAAAACGGGTAAAAGTGACGACCAGAATTTCTTCCGGCCGTACATGGTATTCTTCGATCAGATTTTTAATCCTGTTTACGATTGTAAGCGTCTTCCCGGATCCGGGCCCTGCCAGTACAAGGCAGGGCCCGGGGCCGTGGAGGACAGCTTTTTTCTGTTCCTGATTAAATCCCATTCATTTCCTTTCTTATTCAGCGCTTAACTGGCCGATTCCCAGACGGATTCTCCTGATGGACTCCTCTTTGCCGAGCACTTCCATCAGCTCCGTCGCTCCGCCGGGCGTATTCTGTCTTCCGGATACCGCGGTGCGGAGCGGCCACATCACATAGCCGATCTTATATCCTTTCTCCTCCGCAAAACCTTTGAGCAGTTCAAACAGGGCGTCATTGCTGTAATCATCCTGCTCCTCAAGCAGCGGGAGTACCTCGTTAAGAAGCGCCAGCCCCTTCTCCGGATCTGTCTTCATCTTCTTATGGCGGTACAGTTCGTTATCGTACTGCGGAAGTTCCTCAAAGAAGTCAATCTGCCCGCAGATATCCGGAAGGATCTCAATCCTTGTCTTTACCAGAGCTGCGATCTTCCTGAGCTCACAGTCCCTTGTCACCGTCTTTTTGATATACGGCTCCGCCATCTCATAGAAACGGTCGAAATCCATCGCCTTTAAATATTCCCCGTTCATCCATTTTAACTTCACCGTGTCAAACACAGCCGGGGATTTGCTCATATGCCGGTAATCGAATGCCTCCACCAGCTCGTCCAGTGAGAAGATCTCCCTGTTGTCCGCCGGACACCATCCGAGAAGCGCCACGTAATTTACCACAGCCTCAGACACATATCCCTGCTCGATCAGATCCTCGTAGGAAGAATGTCCGCATCTCTTGCTCAGCTTCTTATGGTTCTCGTCCGTGATCAGCGGGCAGTGCACATACACCGGGATCTCCCAGCCAAACGCCTCATACAGACGGTTATATTTCGGTGCGGAGGACAGATACTCGTTTCCTCTCACCACGTGAGTGATCCCCATAAGGTGATCATCGATTACATTTGCAAAATTATAGGTCGGGAACCCGTCGGACTTGATCAGGATCATATCGTCCAGCTCACTGTTGGGCACTGTGATATCCCCGTAGATCTCGTCGTGGAATGTAGTCTCTCCCTCGTTCGGAACATTCAGGCGGATGACCCAGGGCTTCCCGGCCGCAAGGTTCGCCTCCACTTCCTCCCTGCTCAGTCCCAGACAATGCTTGTCATAAACAACAATATCGGTTCCATCCTCAGATACAGATGTTTTCAGGGACTCCAGCCTCTCTTTGTCGCAGAAGCAGTAATAGGCGTCACCCTGTTCCACGAGCTGTTTCGCATATTTCAGGTAAAGTCCTGACGCCTGGCGCTCACTCTGGACATACGGTCCGTATCCGCCGTCTTTGTCCGGTCCTTCATCATGAACGAGGCCTGTTTTTTCCAGTGTCCGGTATATGATGTCAAGCGCTCCTTCCACAAAACGCTCCTGATCCGTATCCTCCACACGGAGAATAAAATCTCCTCCCTCATGTTTCGCGATCAGATACGCGTAAAGCGCGGTGCGCAGGTTTCCTACATGCATCCGGCCTGTCGGGCTCGGCGCAAATCTTGTTCTTACTTTGCTGCTCATTGTTTCTCTCCAATTCCAGTTCTGTTTTATTCTTCCGTACTCCGCCGCACTCCCGGCGAACGGCATCTTTTACTCGCACCCGTCGGAAAGGCTTTTCAGGAATTCATCGCATCTTCCGTTGATTACGATATCCGCCCGCTCATCCGAGTAGCGCTCTGTCCCTCCTGTTACGAGGATCAGATTTGTGCCTGTATAATACTGCAGCATCTGGCTGCACAGCGGGGAGGTCAGGTTCGCTCCCAACACAAGGAGTACATCTGCTTTTTCCACTTCTGCCGCAGCTCTGGTCATAAGACCGTTATCAATCATCTCCCCGAACAGGCAGACATTCGGCCTTAAGGCTACCATACACTTCTCACAGAGAGGAACGCCCTTCGCACTGCGGATATAATCTACGGAATAATGCTTTCCGCAGACCGGACATCTGTTGTCAAACACAGTGCCTTTCAGATTAATCACATTGCTGCACCCGGCCCGGTCCTCAAGCCCCGCTATCCTGCGCGTGATAATCGACTGGATCAGGCCGTGATCCTGCAGCTTCTTCAGCGCGTGAAATCCCTCTCCCGGCGGAACATCCGCAGCCTTTAAGATAAACTCTTTATAAAACCGGAAAAACGGCTCCTTCCTCGCCGAATAGAATCCGCTGTTGAAAATCTCCTCAAACGAATAACCGTATTTCTCCTCGATCTCATAGGATTCTTCCCCATCCCTCAGAAGCGGATACCCACTCTCAGCCATCAGGCCCGAACCGCTTAAGACGACGGTATACCTGCTGTCCCGCAATATCTGAAGCATGTTTTTTTCTTTCATAAAGAATCCTCCCTTCTGGCTGCCGTATAATCCGGCAGATGTCATTTCCTATGAAGGTATTATAAAACAAAACACCGGATTCGTAAAGCATTCTGGAGAAACAGCTACATCGAAAGATTTCCTGTGATCACTCTGATCCCGGACGGCAGATTCCCGATATCAGCGCTCATACATTCAGCCGCGTCCAGAACCTCAAGCTGAGACGCGTAAAATGCGCCAGACGCAAAGCGTACAACCTGTGACGGAACTTTATAGCTCCCTGTTCTGGCCGGAGGGAATGCGAGAATGCAGGTTCCTCCCTCTGAAAAGAGCACGCCGTCCACAGTATAGTTTCCTCCGGATGCCGCCATCTCAAACCATTCTATCTCACTTAAACCTGTAAATGCACCTTCTTCAATATAACTGATATTGGACGGAATATAGATTTCACGAATCCCGGCCGGTGCATTCAAAAACGCTCCGGATACAATCCCGCTGCATCCCTCCGCAGGCAGCGCAAGATATCCGTCCATTACAACGGACGGGTCTGCAATTCCCGTGATCATTCCCGCATCGTTTACATAAAATCCATCCACCGTGCCCGGAACTTCTTCCGGAGGGACTGTTTCAGATCCATCAGCAGAACTGTCCGGTTCATCCGGAACAATTACGGACGGCTCGTCCGGTACAGTCTCATCCGTATCATCTGTAAGGATTCCGTCGGGCACTGAGGGAACAGTCTCCGCCGGTGTATCCGGAATAATCGGCACTGCTTCTGATGGCGTATCCGGTACTGTCGGTACAATATCTGACGGGATATCCGGCGCCGTTATTGTAATATCCGCCGGCGTGTCCGGTAATGTTGCTATATCTGGCACAATTGGAGCAATGTCCGTTGGTACGGTATACGCTATTGATCCTCCGGAATTCTCAGACATTTCGGAATTCCCCGGTGTTCCGGCAGAAATCTCTGCGTCAGCCGGAACAGACACTGCATGCTCCTCCGACCGCAAATATGTTCCTGAATTTTCTGAACTGGCAACGCCAAAAGCCGATGCTTCCGTTCCGGCTTTTCCTTCCGGAAGGCTGTATCTTCCCGAATATTCCATATCCATACTCCACGCAGCTGCAATGATAAACAAAAACAGTACAAGAAGCATCCTCCTGATCCTGTCCGCGTATCTCTCTGAGTACAGCTCTTCGTATAATTTCTCACTCCATTCCATTTTGTACTTATCCTCCCTTTTCCACAATATACGGAAACCAGCGGTTCACATCAAAACCGCACTTTCAAAAAAACTCCACGGATAAGATACCAGAGAAAAAGGAATGCCGCAATCCCCTGCAACATTCCTTTGCCAGATTTTTTTGCAATAGCTGAATTTATACATTGATCTCCGCCTTAACCCCAAGCAGTTCTTCGTTCTCTTTAAGCAGCGGATGGATCACATTTTTCAGGTATGCCTCTACCTGTTCTTTTGCCCTTCCCACATATTTCGCAGGATCCATCGTTTTCTGTAAGTCTTCCAGACTTAAGTTAAATGCCGGGTCCTCAGCGATCAGCTCCAGAAGGTTATTGTCAAGTCCCTTCTCCTTTACGTTCTTCCCGGCCTCCATGGATAACTCCCTGATTCTCTCGTGGAGCTCCTGGCGGTCTCCGCCTGCTTTTACCGCATCCATCATAATATTCTCCGTGGCCATAAAGGGAAGTTCGGACATAAGTCTCTTCTCGATCACCTTCGGATAAACCACAAGTCCGTCAACTACGTTCAGGCACAGGTCCAGGATTCCGTCAATGGCCAGGAAGCCTTCCGGCACGCTTAAGCGCTTATTTGCCGAGTCATCCAGTGTACGCTCAAACCACTGCGTCGCAGAAGTGATCGCCGGATTTAAAGCGTCGATCATCACATAGCGGGACAGGGAAGCGATTCGCTCGCTCCTCATGGGATTCCTCTTATAAGCCATTGCAGAGGACCCGATCTGTGTCTTTTCGAACGGCTCCTCAATCTCCTTCAAGTGCTGGAGCAGCCGGATGTCGTTGGAAAATTTATGGGCGCTGGCCGCGATGCCCGCCAGCACATTTAAGACTCTTGTATCCACTTTTCTGGAATAGGTCTGTCCGGATACAGGGTAACATGCTTTGAATCCCATTTTCTCCGCGATCATCGGGTCGATCTTGTCAATCGTCTCCTGATCCCCGTCAAAGAGCTCCAAAAAGCTGGCCTGTGTTCCTGTCGTACCCTTGGATCCCAGCAGTTTCAGGCTTCCGAGCACATAGTCCAGATCTTCAAGATCCATTGCAAACTCCTGCATCCAGAGCGTCGCCCGTTTTCCGACCGTAGTCGGCTGAGCCGGCTGGAAATGAGTGAATGCAAGTGTCGGCTGGCTTTTCTGCTCCTCTGCAAACTTTGCCAGCTCTGCGATCACATTTACCAGCTTTTTGCGAACCAGCCTGAGCGCCTCAGACATGATGATAATATCCGTATTGTCTCCCACATAGCAGGAGGTTGCCCCCAGATGAATGATCCCTTTCGCTTTCGGGCACTGAACACCGTATGCATATACGTGTGACATAACGTCATGGCGCACTACCTTCTCACGCTCTTTCGCCACATCATAGTTAATATCGTCCGCGTGGCTTTTAAGCTCCTCGATCTGTTCATCCGTAATATTTAATCCCAGTTCTTTTTCCGTCTCCGCAAGGGCGATCCACAGACGCCTCCAGGTGCGGAACTTCTTGTCCGGTGAGAAGATATACTGCATCTCCTTGCTTGCATACCGCTCAGAGAGCGGGCTTACATAACGGTCATTCGACATAATCTTATCCTCCTGAAAATAATCAATCTCTCATATGCGCTTTCTTCGGCTGAACCGGTCATTCAAATGCATGGCTGATATCCCGGCCGGGGACTTTCATCGGATAGTTCCCGGTAAAACATGCATCGCAGTATTTCAGATCGCCGACCATGTTTTTCAGCTTTCCGATCTCCATATACCCGAGGGAATCTGCACCGATCATCTCGCGGATCTCCTCCGGCGTGTGAGAATGGGCGATAAGCTGCTCGTTGGACGGCACGTCCGTCCCAAAATAGCACGGATACAAAAACGGCGGGGAACTGATGCGCACATGCACTTCTTTCGCTCCGGCTTTCTTTAACATACGGATAATATTCGCACAGGTCGTTCCCCTCACAATGGAGTCGTCCACCATAATGATCCGCTTGCCCTTCACGACTTCCGGTATCACATTCAGCTTGATCTTCACGCTGGACTCTCTTTCGCTCTGCTTCGGTTTGATGAACGTCCTCCCCACGTAGCTGTTCTTGTGAAAGGCCATTCCGACAGGGATACCGGACTGTTCCGAATATCCTCTGGCCGCCACCAGTCCGGAATCCGGCACGCCCACCACCAGATCCGCCTCCACCGGGTAGGACTCAGCCAGCGCTTTCCCCGCGAGAATCCGCGAGCGGTATACGCTGACTCCGTCAATGGTACTGTCCATACGGGCAAAATAGATATATTCAAAGATACATCTCGCCTGATCTTCTTTGGACACCGCCATTGATTTATCCGATGAAATTCCGTCTTTTGAGATCGTCACAATCTCCCCGGGCTCCACATCCCGCACAAATTCTGCGTCCACCGCAGCGATGGCGCAGCTCTCGGACGCCAGGAAATACGTGTTGTCCCGCTTTCCGATACAGAGGGGTTTTAATCCAAAGGGATCGCGTGCTCCGATCATTTTTCTCGGGCTGATAACCGCCAGGGCATAAGCCCCTTCAATCTTTTTCATAGCACGCTTTACCGCCTCCTCAGCCGTCCTGGCGTTCAGTCTCTCCCTCGCGATGTGGTAGGCAATCACCTCGGAGTCGATCGTTGTCTGGAAGATCGCCCCCGTATACTCCAGTTCTTTTCTCAGTTCCACCGCATTGACCAGATTGCCATTGTGGGCGATGGCCAGCGTTCCCTTCACATAATTGATGACAAGCGGCTGGGCGTTTTCCACGCGTGTGCCTCCGGCCGTAGAGTAACGCACATGCCCCACCCCAAGATTTCCATGGAGCCCGGCCAGCGTCTCCTCATCAAAGACATCATCCACATGACCGAGACCTTTCTTTGATAAAACCTTCCGTTTTCCAAAAGTGTCCGTCACCGCGATCCCGCAGCTCTCCTGCCCCCTGTGCTGCAGTGCAAAAAGGCCGTAATAAACGGACGAAGCCACATCCTGCCCGTCCCTGTCGTAAGCTGCAAAAACCCCGCACTCTTCACCCAGTCCTGTAGAAACTTTCTCAAAATCCGTCATTTATATTTCCGCTCCTTACCCATCCGTTTCGCAAATTCGATTATAATATAAGGCAGAGGGAAAATCAACTTCCCTCTGTCCTCTGCAGCGCCATCGCTCATTATTTTATTACTCTTGTTTTTATAAGTCACACTTATAGTTCCGGTGTCATTTATCACTTTTGCCGATTTCAATTTCACACACGCCTATCCATTTGTATAACGTGACAAAAATTGTTTTGTACGCTCCTCCTTCGGATGTTCAAACACTTCCTCCGGTGTTCCCTGCTCAAGGATACGTCCGTCATCCATGAAGATCACCTGGCTCGACACGTCCCGCGCGAAAGCCATCTCATGGGTAACGATAATCATCGTCGTCTCCTGATCAGCCAGTCCCTTAATAACTTTAAGCACCTCCCCGGTGAGTTCCGGGTCAAGCGCCGATGT
>JAHZHF010000120.1:0-1550 GCA_019420405.1 Clostridiales bacterium | reverse complement strand
TGCAATCGCCACCCTCTGGCACTGTCCGCCCGAGAGCTGATGAGGATAATTTTTCATCCTGTCAGAAAGCCCCATCTGATCCAGAAGGCTTTTTGCCTCCGCTTCGATCTGTCCGTGGATCTCCTTTTTCCGTGCTTTGTAATCCGGCTGCTCCTTCGCAAGAAGTTCCTTCGCAAGCATCACGTTCTCAAGAGCCGTATACTGCGGGAACAGGTTAAAGGACTGGAATACCAGACCGAAATGAAGCCTCTTTCTGCGGATTTCGCTCTCCTGGCTCGTTCCGGGATCATTTCCGTCAAACAGCGTCTCCCCTTTCACGCGGATCACACCGCCATCCGGTTTCTCCAGAAAGTTCAGGCATCTGAGAAGGGTCGTCTTACCGCTTCCCGAAGAGCCGATAATAGAGAGCACCTGCCCTTTCTCCAGAGAAAAGCTGATATCCTTAAGCACCTCCGTGCGCTCAAAATTCTTACTGATATGTTCTGCTTCCAAGATCACCATTGTCTGCTTGCCTCCTATCTGAAATATTCCAGTTTCTTTTCAAGCCGTCCTAAGAGAACAGTCAGAATTCCGTTGAAAATCAGATAGTACACTGCCGTGAAGAACAGCGGCCAGATCACGCCCGCGATCCCCTGATTTCCTTTCAGGAAGGACTGACCTGCCCAGATAATCTCCTGAAGAGAGATGATACGCGCAAGAGACGTATCCTTCACCAGCGTAATGATTTCGTTGGACATGGGCGGTACAATCCGCTTAATCATCTGCAGAAGAGTAACCTTAAAAAAGATCTGCCTCCTCGTCATGCCAAGCACAAGCCCGGCCTCCTCCTGCCCTTTTGGCACACCCTGTATTCCACCCCGGTAGATCTCCGAGAAATAGCAGGAGTAGTTGAAGATAAATGCCACGCTAGCCGCAAGGAAACGGCCGCTCTCGCCGCCGCCCCATATATTGTGTCCCATCAGTCCGGGCATAAAGTAGATAATCAGAAGCTGGATCATCAGGGGCGTACCCCGGATGATCCATACAATAATCTTTGTAAGGTAACTGAGCGGCTTAAACCGGGACATAGACCCGAAGGAAATAATAAGTCCCAGCGGGATCGCTCCTAAAAGCGTCACGAAAAACAGCTTAAGAGTCTGTAAAAATCCCACGTTAAGCGCTTGTACAACAATTGGAAACTGTTCTGTAAATTCCATGTCACAACTCCATCTGTAAGGTATATTTTTTCTTTACTGCCCGATCAGCGCAGCCTGTACGCCGTATGTCTCAGCGCACTCCTGAATGGTGCCGTCCTCATAGCACTGTGCAAAGAAATTATTGAGCTCCTCTGCCAGATCAGATCCCTGACGGAATCCGACACCGTACTCCTCGCTGTTTAAGCTGACCGTATAAGTAAGATCTGCATAACTTGTTCCCTCTCCGATCATAGCCGCAGCCATCAGAAGGTCGATAACAGCCGCATCGGATGTACCCGCAGCGACTTCCATCAGTGCATCTGCCTGCGCTGTCACCGGAGTATAATCAAGACCGAGAGCGCTCACTTCCTCTTC
>JAHZHF010000012.1 GCA_019420405.1 Clostridiales bacterium | reverse complement strand
AGCGAGTTGCCCTGCACGCCGCTTTGTCTTTAAGCCTCTTTTCGGCCAGTTAGATTATTCCCAGATTCCGGAACGGAATATCGAGCGGCTGTCTTCTTTCAAAGAATATGTCTTTCTAAACGTTCCGCCCCGCTTCCGGACGTTTTTGAAGAAAAGTGTTATTGAACTAAATAGCTGAACTATTATAAAATCTTACGGAAAGCTTACTTGACATCCCCTGTATATCTGATATAATCAAATTATGGAAAGCAAACTTTCCATAGAAAGGATAAAACAGTGAAAAACCGCTTAGAAGAACTGAGAAAACAAAGAGGAATCAAGCAGGAAGAACTGGCCGCCGCACTGGAAGTATCGCGCCAGACGATTGGTTCTCTGGAAAACGGACGCTACAATCCTTCCATCCTGCTTGCATTTAAAATCGCAAGGTATTTCGATATGAGCATCGAAGACATCTTTATCTATGAGGAGGAATCGGACGATGAAAAATAATAACACAAAATGGTATCTGGGCTATGGTATTTCTGCCGCAATTATACTGTTAATCGCTCTTACGGATCTTTCCCGGGAGATGGATCTGGCTCTCGGAATCCTTTTTGCCGTTGTTTTTTCAGTCTCCCATACGCAGATCCTTCATTCGAAAATGCTCAGAACGGATGATGATTACAGAATTAACGCGATGGATGAACGCAATATCATGATCAAGGAAAAAGCGGGAAATATAACAAATATGGTTACTCTCGTACTGCTGGGGCTGGCAACTGTCCTGTTCATCGCGCTTGATTATATAGTTCCCGCCGTTGTAACCGGGATTATCGTTGCGGTGCAGCCGCTTGTTCTTATAATTATAAGCAGTGCGATCGAGAAAAAGGTATAGCGCTGAATATTTTTAATCATCATAAAAATGCAGCAGACCGTAATAATACGATCTGCTGCTCTGTGGGTGAACTTATCAATTTTTATTATTCATTTTCAGCAAAGCGGCTAGTCATTCATATATGCGGCATACGCTTCGTTCATATAATCTGCCCACATATCAAGCAGTTCTCTGGCTGACATATCCCCTGACATAACTGACTGAATTCCCGGCTCAATATATGTTGAGTTGATGGAACCCCATTCCGGCAAAAATGTCGGTGATGTATAAGTAATTGTATTCTCAGCTGACAGCTGCTCTGTCGCACACTGGATCGGCTGATTCTCCTGCATCCAGCTGTCCTCATAACACTGCGTATTCGTTGGAAGTTGTCCAATGCTCTGGTTCCAGTAACTGTTAGCTTCATGACTTGCAAGGAAAGACATCCATCTCCAGGCTTCTTCCGGGTGTTCACAAGTATCAAACATAGCAACTCCGCTCATAGCCCCGCCATAATTTATATAATTTCCATTTGAAGCTGTAGGATACGGCGCAGCTACGAACCCTCCATCCGGGAACGCTTCAACATGTGATCCGTAAGACCCAAGATTATGCATAAACATCGCGCTTACTCCTGAATCGAAATTGGCACTGATTTCTTTATACGCGGCTGTAATATCACTTTCCGGCGTATACTCGCCGTACAGTCCAAGATATCTTTCCACAAATTCCACTGCCTCATCACTGTTTACTGTGCATTTTCCATTTTCATCAAACACTACATTTGTTCCCATATATGAATAAATCAGGTCAAACAGCACCGAAGCAGATCCTGCCCCTCCGCGGATCGTATATCCATAGATGCCATTTTCTTTATCTGTTGTTTCTTCCACCGCAGTGAAGAAATCCTCCCATGTGACCGGTATTTCCACTCCTGCGTCATTCAGTATATTCTCATTGACCCACATACACATAAAGTTTGTTGTAGTAGGAAGCATATATAAGTTTCCGTCTTTATTATATGTTCTGGCAACCTCCAGAGCCCCTTCATCCATATACTGTGCTTCATCCCAGGATTCAAGATATTCTGTCAAGTCGACGCAATGTCCCATTCCTAATACTGTAGATGCCCAGGAATCATTGATTCCTCCTACATCAGGTGTCTCCCCTGCCGCAATTGCAGTCTGATATTTTGAAAGTGAATCGCTAAACGAAAGTCCCAGATACTCAATATGTATATCCGGATTCTGTTCCTCAAAATCCTCGATAAGCTTTGTATAATATTCCGTTCTCTGATCTCCTGCATTCTCATCCCAGAATGTAATCGTAACTTTTTCTCCATCCTCTCCCTCTTCACTGCTGTTCCCAGCCGCATTTCCGTCCGTCTGTCCACATGCAGCCAGTGATACCATCATACTTGCCGCCGCTGCAACGGCCAGAAGGCGTTTCATTTTCTTTGTCTTTTTCATCTTTTCATTCTCCTTTTCCTTTTATCCTTTTACTGCGCCAGAACTCAACCCACCCACAAGATTTTTCTGGACATAGCTGAACAAAACAAGTGTCGGTATAACGGCAATAATTGCTCCCGCCGCCAGGTGTCCATAATTTATGCTGTACTCACCTACCAGATTTTTAAGTCCTACCGGCAATGTAAGTTTTTCCTGTTTACTGATAAACATAAACGTAAAGATGAATTCATTCCAGCATGAGATGAAACCATATGCCGCTACTGTAGCTATCCCCGGTTTCAGTACAGGAAGCAGTACGCGGAATATGCCTCCGATTCTGCTGCAGCCGTCAATCTGCGCAGCCTCTTCAATAGTGTAATCAATTCCGCTGACAAAGCCCTGCATCATAATAGTATTAAACGGAACATTAAATGTAGCATTAATCAGAATAATCGCAAACAAATTATTCAGCAGCCCGATATTTTTAAAAATAATAAACATTGGTGTGATCAGCATTGCGCCTGGAATAAACTGCGTACAGAGCAGCACCAGAAGGAATGCTTTCTTCCCTTTAAACTTATATCTTGCCAGCGCATATCCAGCAAATAGGGAAGCTATAACTATTATCACCGTACCGCCGCATGCCACATAGAGACTGTTCTTAAAATAAACGGAAAAACCGCTTTTGTTCCATGCCGAGATATAATTTTCAAAAGTAAATGTCAGCGGCCAGAAGGATACATCTTTCGATGTAATCTCTGCACTTGGCTTAAATGACGTAACAAGACACCAGTAAATCGGAAACACAATAAAAATCAAAATAAGTATGAGTCCGATATAAAACAGGAATCCGTTATGCTCCAGGAGCCTGGATTTCTTTTTCACTTTTATTCTTCCTCCTTATTAAATCCCGAAACTGTAAGATAAATAACTGCAAATATAAGCAATATAACGAACGCAGCCACTGCTAAAGTAGAACCATATCCATAGTTTCCATTCTTTACAGCCATATTGGTCATATACATAGTAAGTGTAGTAGTCGCATTTGCCGGGCCGCCTCCGGTAAGCGTAAATATCAAATCTACATTGTTGAATTCCCATACAGAGCGCAGCAGCGTCGTAAGTATAATCGTATTTTTTATCATAGGGATTTTTACATAAAATATTTCCTGGAATATATTTCCCCCGTCAATCACACAGCTCTCATGTAGACTGCCTGGAATATTCTGCAGTGCGGCCAAAATCGTAATAGCAAAAAATGGGATTCCTCTCCATATTTCTGCTACGCATACGGCTCCGAAAACAAGGTTTGTATCTCCCAGCCACGCTATATTCTCTTCGATCAGATTCAGCTGTTTAAGCAGTGCATTTAAAACGCCAATATTTTCGTTATAGATCAAAGACCACAGCATTGAAGTAAGAACCCCCGATACTGCCCATGGGAAAAATACTATGGTACGGTACAGTCCCCTGCCTTTAAACTTCCGGTCAAGCATAAGCGCAAGCAATAATCCAAGTATAAGCTGAGCAACAACCTGAATGATAACCCATTTTACTGATACCCATATCGATTTATAAAACAGCTCGTCCCCGAACAGTGTCTTAAAGTTTTCCAGCCCTACAAACCCCTGTTCTGGAATTTTTGTTATATCATAGCTTTGCAGACTGTACTGAAATACCGTAATTAATGGATAGACAAGGAAACAGGCAATCAAAAGAATTACAGGCAGTATAAAAACATAAGGCGTACTTTTTCTAAACGCTATTTTTAATGTACTTTTTCTTTTCATGACATTCACCCTGCAAAATGCTTTTTCATGACCCGTTTTATTATTTCATTTAATTCTTCCGGGTCGTCTGCGTTATGTGCGTAATAATAAATTGACAGATGCTCCGGATGATAGTGGGAAAGATAGTTATCAAATGCTTTTTCAAAATTTTCGTGTTCTTCCCGGGGCATATGCATGCTCTCTATAAGAGCAAATCGCTTTTTTTCCGCCTGGGCACACTCTTCAACTGTTCGATCCCATACACTTTCAATGCGATATTTTCCCTCAAAGATTTGCTCTTTGAATATACGCTGCCTGCAAAGGTTTCCGTCATATCCAAAATAATCGATGCAAGGAGTTGTAGCCATCTTTTTGGTAAAATATTCCGGGTCTGTTTTCTGGCAGAATAAAGTTTGTATTAGCGAAGGTTTCATCTTATGACAAAATTCTGTCAGATCTGCAAAAAAATCATAAAAACTATCTGCCATATTCTCCAATGTCGGATTCTCACCAAATTTTTTCACTGTATCCGGATGATGGCTGATCAGGTCTGTTCCTTTTGGCTCATCCCACACGATCCCGTCTATATCGTAGTCGCTGATCAGAGTCCCTACAACCTCTTTAATAAATTCCCGAACCTCCCGGCATTCGAGACATCCGATCGGCATCCAGTATTTATCCGGGATCTGATATTGAGGGTGCTTCACCAGCCACGTACTCGCCATCAACGGCGCTCCTGCAAATCTTCCGGCTATACGGCTGGGTATTACAAATACTCTCAACCCTATCCGATGTGCAATCTCTATAATGATTTCAAATGTTCTGCGGGCATATGTCATATCACTTTCACAAAAGCTCAAACATACCGTATCCACCCCCATTTCTTTTAACTCCCGGAAATTTTCTTCTATCTGATGCGGAACACATGTCCACATATGATAATCCAGGCAATATGCACTAATCATCGTTTTTCCCTCCTTTTTTTATTATTCTAGCAGGGGACAATAAATTATAAAATTTTATATCCAATAATAATTGTTTAATATCTAATAGTAAATTAAAATGGAACAGATTGTATTATGACCTTCATAAATACCATAAATGGCTGACGCTTCAAAAAAAATAAGGGGATCTTCATCCCCCTATTCTCTATATGATCCCGGAGAAATACCGGTATATTTTTTGAATCGCACCGTAAAATACTGCGAACTGCTGTACCCCACCTTCCCTGATATCTCTGTAATACTGTAATCTGTCGTTCTCAAAAGTTCCTTTGCTTTTTCCATTCTGATTTTTAGAAGATGGGCTCCAAAACTCATGCCCGTCTCCTGTTTTAGAAGTACAGTCAGGTACGGGACACTGATATTCAAATAAGAAGCCACTTCTGCGAGCCCCAGGTTTTCTTTTCCATAATTTGTATTCATATAATCCAGTGCTTTTTCTGTGAATCCCTTTTTCCTGTTGCCACTCTCTCTTCTTTTCTCAGAAATTCCCATAAGGAATCCTGTAATCTCATTTTCCAGAGCTTCTACAGAATTTATTTTTTGTATTTCATTAAGATAATACAACTGACTCACCGTTCCGTCCGCTGCCTGGGACTCTCCCATAAATCCTACAATTGCAAGTTCCGTTGCAATCATCTTCGCTGCTGAAAGTGAAATATTACCACTTTCGCGCATATCCTTCATGATTTCTCCAATGTCCCTGTTCACCTCATCAGTCATTCCTGAACGAATATGATGAAGAAGCGTGTCCGTAGGAAGGGTGATTTTTTCTTCCTCGTCGATTTTTATAGAATCATCTGCAATGATCAAATTCCAGGGTTTAAATTTCAAATTATGCCTGTGCTCCATAATATGATTTAATCTGCGGTATGTATCTTTAAGATCAATAGCATTTTCCTGACATTTTCCCGCTATCAAACAATATTTTCGGTCCAGCTCATCACTTCTGTAACATTCTATCGCAAAGTTCTGTATAAACGCATTTGAAAAAAGATTCTTCTCTTCCGATGCAAGTACAAATTTCATATACTGCGGCTGCATCTCATCTATGAAATACATCTGGAATGTTTTTTCCAGTGATTTCTCAATCGTTTCTTTAACGTGAAGCAGGATCCTCTGAATCGGTTCTTTTTCTCTGACCAATTCTCTCTCGTGTCGGTCCAGACCTTCAAGAACAAGCGCCATCAACAGGTAACTTCCTTCCGGAAACAGCTCCTGATCTACAGACACACCATTCTCAGAATTATATTCCTTCTCATTTAATATCTTGCGCAGGAAATGAATTTTGGCCAGCTTTCTGCCCCTGTCAGCCTCTTCATATATGTTTTCCTCTTTTTCAATATCAAATGCGGCTCTTTCAACCGCATCGAACAACTCATCTTTCTTTACAGGTTTAAGAAGATAATCAAACGCTTTCATTTGAACCGCTTTTTTTGCATACTGAAAACTGTCATATCCCGTCAGGAAAATACATCTTGCACGTGAGTGTATTTCCCTCAGACGTCTTAAAAGCTCCAGCCCATCCATAAAAGGCATATTAATATCAGAGACAATAATATCCACGTCATTCTCTCTGACAAAATTCCATGCATCTTCTCCGTCTCTAAAAGCTCCGGAAACCTCATAATTGCAAGCATCCCAGTCAATTAAATCAAGAAAGCTGTCCAGAATCACCTTTTCGTCATCAATAAATATCAGCTTATATCGCCGCTTCATCGCCTTCATCCCTCTCGCTTTTATACTGCTTCATTTTAAAGTAAATTCTCACACATGTATCCTGAGGACTGGATTCTATCTCGATCCCATACTCTTCTCCAAAAGCATATCTGATTCTTCTGTTTACATTTTTCAATCCAAAACTCCCTCTATTTTCTCCAGATTCCACTTCCAGCTGATGCCTTATTTCTTTCAGGCGGGACGGGGAAAATCCCGGCCCGTCATCATGTACTTCAATATACCCGTTCCGGCCGTCATTTGTTCCGCCGGTAATGCAGATATACCCTTTTCCCCGTCTCTTTTTTATACCGTAATAAATTGCGTTTTCTACCAGTGGCTGCAGAGACATCTTTGGAATCATACATTCGCCTACTGATGAATCACATTCTATATTATACTCAAACATGTCTTCATATCGAAAATGCTGGATTTCCAGATAGCTCTTCACCTGTCTGAATTCACTTTCCACTGAAACAATACTGTCACCGCCGCTAAGCCCCATACGGTAAAAATCTGCAAGGGCTTTTACCATCTTTGCCGCCTGTTCTGCACGGTTCATTTCGCAGAGCTGCATAATCGAAAATAATGTATTGTAGAGGAAATGTGGATTAACCTGCTCCTGTAGAAGCGCAATCTCTGTCTGCTGTTTCATTATCTGTTCCTGACGTACCTGCTCTAAAAGGTGATTAATCCGCTGCCTGAATTTTTCCAAGCCACTGCTGAGCAATGTAATTTCCGGATAAGATCTGACTGCGATTTCATGTTCCAGAATGTCTTCTCTTTCTATAATTTCCGTAAGCTGTCCCAGCGAACGGCTTATAATACGGGAATAGACTCTGACCAATAGATATACTATCAGCACAGCTATAATTGTCAGTGCTATTGTATCTCTGATAATATAATGCGCATTTGATATTTTTCCCTCTTCGACAGAATATACTATAACCCAATCTGTCAGATCCATCTTTTTATACACAAAAAAGAAACCATCTTTCACCTCTGTGATGATTTTATAATTCGCCGTATCTTCTGCCTTGTCAAGTATATAATTGTAGTTGGGCTCAAGCCAATCTGCAGTTGGACTCTCATTAAAATCGAATGCTTCCCCTTCTGTGAGCACATGAAGATATGCTTCCGATGAAATATCTGAAATATCCAGAAGATTTTCTAAAAAGGCCTGCTTTATTGTAATCATTATAATGCCTCTTTCCGATATTTCACTTTTATCATAGAGGCGAAAAAGTACAGCCCCGACTGCGGTATCCGGTCTCAGATCTCTGCAGCTTTCAGCATTAATCCAGTAGTATCTATTTTCCGGAAAACGTTCTTTCCAGGTGTCATAAGAATAATTAATGCGGAGTGGATCCTGGTCATACGTCTGGCTTATAACATTTCCATCCGCAAAATTTATATAAACATTTCCCACTCCTATAGAATTTGTCTCCACAAACTGAGTAATCGAATCATATAAAGCAATATACTGAACCGCCCTTAATGATAACTGCTTGTCCATATTCTGCGGATTTCTGAGATTCAGCAGATTTTGATTAGACTCAATATTGATAAATCCTTCATTTACATTTGCTAAAAAACTGTCCATATTGGTATCTATTGTCTGGAGAACTACAGACATATTATCCCTGACGTTCTCCCTGATTTTAGATTCACTCAGATCAGTAACCGCAATACTGAAACATACTATGATAAAACAGGTAATAAACGTCATACTAAGCATCAGCAGTTTTCTAAATGGAGTTCTTTCTATAATTCTCTCGATTACTCTTCTCCCTTTTTCCATACTTCTTCCTTTTCTGAGAAATGTTATTACAAACTAGAAACCAATCAGCGCTCCTCCATCCACCGGGATACAGCACCCTGTAATATATCTTGCGGCCTCGCTGCACAAAAAAGCTGCACACATCCCTACATCCATGGGGTCCCCGATAGTTTTGGCCGGGATTCTCCCCATAATTTTCCCCAATCTTTGCGGATCATTATCCGTTGCTTTATGAAACATCGGTGTATCTATCCATCCTGGTGCAATCGCATTTACCGTAATTCCGTATTGGGCAAGTTCAGCAGTCAATGTATGTATTAACCCCAGATACCCCGCCTTTGCCGTAGCATATCCCGAGACCTGCGGCTGTCCTATATAGCTTGTCATAGACGCCTGAAAAAGTATCCTTCCATAGCCTTTCTCCTTCATCACAGGTACAAATGCTTTCGTGAGTGCAAATGCTCCAGTCAAATGGACATTCAGTACATTTGTATATTCCCCCACACTCATATCCCAAATATATTTTTTGCAATGGTTTCCTGCATTATTGATAAGAATTCCCACTTCTCCTTGCTCACTGCAAATCCTGTCCGCAATATCCTTAGTTCTATCCGTATCGGTAATATCAAACTGATAATATACCGCTCTGTCTCCAAACTCTTCCAAAGCTTCTCCGGCTTGTTCCGGCTGTCTGGATCCAAGCACAACAGCCTTTGCCCCAGCACTTACCAGACAGCGGGTAATCGCCAAACCAAGACCGGTTGCTCCTCCCGTAATTACAGCAGTCTTACCTGTCAGCTTATAATAATCATATATATCAAAATTTCTCAATTCATTTTTTGAAAATGACATTATTCTGAGCACCTCACTTTTTCTCACTGCATCTTTTTTCTGAATTTCTTCCTTTTTCCTGATACTTGTATGGTATGTAAAATTCCCGGTGTCCCAACACCTCACTTTTTGTTTTTTCTCCGGAAGCAGTACGCACAATCAATTCCGCCAGCGACTCTGCCTGTTCTTCCTGTGTAGCTTTTCCCCGGAGAACCGGACTGGCGTCAAAGTCCATATCATCTTCCATCCTCCTGTAGGTATCTTCATTTCCTGTAATTTTAATACATGGACTTACTGCACTGCCAACCACATTTCCTCTGCCTGTAACAAGCAGGACAATGTGAGCGCCGGCGCTGATCAAATCCATCAGCCCCTCACTGTCATTGGGATTCGTAATACCAAACTGCATCCAATATGGATCCGGTGTTGAATCCAGCATCCAGAGCCCTGGATAAGGCGGCCGTTCTGATACTTTTATGACACCTTCGATATTTCTGCTTCCACTTTTTATCAAAGCCCCCATACTTTTCTCTTCGATTGTAGTAAGCCCTCCGGCAAAGTTCCCAGGACTTATAGAATACTGTCTGACCGCTCTGCAGTAATCAAGCATTTTATTATAAGTAGATGCTATTTCTTTTCCGGCTTTCTCATTTGCCGCTCTGCTCAACAGAATCTGATCAAGCCCAATCATTTCAACAACCTCTTCAAATATTGCCGTTCCTCCCATGGCCGTTAATTTGTCATAAAAACGTCCGACCACCACATTACCGGCAAGTCCACTTGTAAAATCACTGCCGCCACATTCCGCTCCAATCACCAAGTCTTTAAAAAACATCTCTTTTCTCGGCACTTTCTCTAAAGCTTCCTCAAGACGTGTCACCAACCGTATCCCGAGTTCTATTGCTTTTCTGGTGCCTCCGGCTTGCTGAATAAGAATCCATTCCGATGCTTTTCCTTCTGCTTTTCCAATATCTGCCAGCCATTTTGCCTGGACATATTCGCATCCCAGACCCACAACCAGAACAGCTCCTGTATTGGGATGTCTTATAAAGCTGATCAGCATATTTATAGCATACTGATTATCTGTACATCCGTCAAATCCGATGTACTCAACATTTTCGTATCCGCATCGCTGCACAATCTTTTCTGCCGCAAATTCACTGCATTTTACTGTATATATGACCAGTATTTTATTTCTGATTCCGAGACTTCCATTTTTTCTTTCATATCCCTGCCATGACACCTGTGATAAATCCATCTGCTTCCCCCCGTTATATATAAGTCACATCTTTTGGCGCTCCGGTAATTACATCCAGATGAGAAGATCTCGTATCATATAAACTCTTCATCACATGCAGATGTACCCAGTTCCCCTTTGCTATCTGTTTTGTAGCGATGCCAATCACAACTCCATATTTAATAATTTTTTCTCCTTCTTTTATATCTTTCAGCGCGATTTTATGTCCCTTTGGAATATGAACCTCAGCATTAACTCCTCTACTTTCAGAATCGCCATACAGCTCTACATATCCTTGTTCTATTTCAGTAAGAGCTGTGGCAACATTATCATTATAATGTATTTGAAATGCACTCTGTATTTCCATTTTATTCACCTATAAAATGCCAAATGTTTTAAACGCTTCTGTTGCGGACATTCCTTCTTCAATAGCTCTGCGTACTTGTTTCTCTCCCGATGCTTTCTCAAGTGCTTTTCGAATGCATTCCTCTGCCGCTTCCTCAGGGATTATAAGAACTCCATCCATATCGCCGAAGACAAAATCCCCATTATGAATAATTACTTTCCCTATTTCAATCGTACATCTATAATCAATTACATTCGTCCTTATTGAAGAGTCCTGTGCCCATCTTCCCCTGGAAAATACAGGGAAATTCTGTTCCAATACCTGAGGCGTATCTCTGATATATCCGTCTAAAACCGCTCCGGCAGCACCTCTCTTTTTTGCTGCTGCCGTAAGTAATTCTCCCCAAAGAGCAGAATTATGAGCTCCACACGCTATGTATATCTCGTTTTCTTCCAGCTGATCCAAGGCTTCTGTTAAAAAACCAAATGGTTTCTTCTGAGCTTCAAAAACATCACACTCCAGAATCGTACAAGCCTTCCCAGCAATTTTCATACTGTCTCTGAGCGGGCATATCTCAGGAGGAAGAAATTGATGACTGAATCCCATTTGATCCAATATATCTCCCACTACCGGCGTATATAATTTTTCTCTCATTACTTTGAAAAGTTCTGTTTCGTTATTTCTGTCCCACATTTCAAGCGTCCCCCTTTATCGGATTGTTATATTATTTTAATTCAATTTATAAAGAATTTCTTTTACTATTTTATAAAGATTGTACAAGATCTGATACATATATAAGCACTGTTATGCTCCATATATCTTATTGTCTTATTAGTCCATTCCGTGTGATTTTGCAATTACAATCCGAGCAATTTTTTAGGGGCATTCCGAATGTTTTTTCACCCAACTTTTCCAGTTCGATTCCGCTTCGATCCATCTCACTGGCGGGCTCTCGCCCTATGGAAATGCCAAAAGACGGATTCGTGAAAGTAAACTTTCCCACTCCGCCTTTTGGCATTTCCGCACGGCTCGATGCTTATTCCATAAAGTTCATCGGATCTACAGGGGATCCGTCTTTCTGAATTTCAAAATAAAGATTGGGACCTTCTACACTGTAATATTTTGTAGGTTCATTCAAGATTCCCAGCGCTGCGCCTGCTGCCACATAATCTCCGACGGCAAATGGCACCTCCGTAAGCTGCCCGTATATTGCAGAATAGCCATTGCCCATATCCAGTGTCACGGTTGTTCCGGTCTGTGCCGTCTCTTCTATGCTCGTAACAATTCCTGCTGCAGAAGCCGCAATTGTCTCTCCCACTTCTCCGCCAATAATCATAGCCGGATTATACTGATACTGCTCAAGAGTCTGGAAAAAGACCGTCTGATCCATGCTGTATCCCATAATCACTGCACCGCCGGCCGGCCAGGCCAGGATACTGTCCTCGCTGAACCATACGCCCGAGGTATCCGCCCCCGACAGAGCTGCTCCGTCAGTGTCCTCCCCGTTTCCCTCATTCTGTCCCGCTTCTGTTTCGTCCATATCGTCCTCCGATGTACCTCCCTGTACTGTGCCTTCATCCTCCGTCGTGCTGTCGTCTCCTGCTGACAAATCGTCTTCCTCTTCCGGAAGAAGGATATCATCTGTCGTTGTTTCTTCTGTACTGTCATTTGTAAGCTCTTCCGCCTGCTCCCCGGCTTTTGCCATCTGCTCGTTCATGTCTTTCCGGTAATTGCTGAAAGTATATGCTCCCACCAGCCCGATTACCGCCACAAAACAGATCACAACACCGACTGCGGCACCCTTCCCTTTGAAAAAGGACGGTTTTTCATTGTTATTCATTCTCATCACCTCTGGCTATATTTTTGCCAGGAAGCAATGCTTTTATACAAAATCCGTAGCAGTTCAGCTATTTCGTTCAATAACAGTTTCCGTTAAATCACGTCCGGAAGCGGGGCGGAGTCTTAACAATACGTATTCTGTGAAAAGCGGACAGCCGTTCGATGTTCCGTTCCAGAATCCGGAAAATCTAACAGGCCGAAGAGATGTTTAAGTACAAAGCGGCGCTCCGGTTAACTCGCTCTGCTTCCTGCGCGTTCCCAGACGGAAATGTTATTGCCTAAATGGGCTGAAAACGTGGCAAATGGCGCGGCTTGAAGGTTATCGACTTCAAAAAGCCTTCTGGCCGCGCCAGCTGCCTTTGGCAGCTATATATTCACTGACTTCCTGTTCAAAACCTCCGAAAATCAGCAGTTGTCTCGAAAGTCTTTCTGCGGGAGTGGAGGATGTTGACAGGTGACTTCGGAAGGAAATTTGTGAAACTTGAAGTGTCGGGTTCGGACGTTAGGACAGGCGGGGAGATTGTTTGAGCGAACGCGAGTTGCTCCCCGCCTGTTCTCGTATTTAGTCCGTAGCCGAGACTTCTTTAGTTTCTCTATTTCCTGGAGCGGAACCTGGAAATATCCTCCATTCCCGCAGAATACGTCTTCAAAATACTCTCTGATTTCAGAAGTTTCTCAACAGGAAGTCAGTGAACTTTATAGCCGAACTATTCCTAAAATCTCTCCGTCTCCGGCATATCCCCGCGCAATTCTGTCCCATCAAAGAAGAACGCGAGAATCTCCTCATATGTTTTCCCTTCTTTCGCCATCTGATTGGCCGTCCACATACTCATCCCCAGGCCGTGTCCTTTTCCCGTTGTTGTAATCTTTATCTTCGCCTCATCCCGAGCCTCTCCTTCTCCGGCCGCAGCTCCTTCTGCGAGTGAGAATGCGCCGGACGGCAGAGAAAGAGCATCCCGGAACTGGTCGCCCGTACACAAAGTTTCTCCAATCCGAAGCTCCTTTACATATCCGGCCGAATCAGTGGATATGATTTCAAAATCCTCAAAAGAATATCCCTGCTCTGCCTGTTCGCCATCGGCTGCCGCGACGAGTAAGTCTCTGCACAATTCCTGAATCTGCTTGTATGTAAACGAAAATACCTGTATTTCTTCGTCCGCCTCCTTGTCTGCAGGACACTCCCTCACCGCAATGTACGGATACTCCTCTGTTCCCATCACTTCGGCTGCGCTTCTTGTCTTCCCCGCGCTCGACTGATGAAACGGGGTCCATGCGCACGCGTCGTTATAGTATAATACCACGTCATCTGTCTGTTCAACTGCGTCCGTATATTTCTTATAGTTATCTTCAAAATTTTCGGCTCCCCACTTCTTTTCAAGCTCTTCCCGCGACATCCAAGATGACGTGAGTATCCCGCTCTCAGCAGCATCCGCCTCCCGGTAGATCTGTGTCCGTACCAGTACCGCCTGCGCCTTCATGGCTTCCGGCTCACTGTCTTCCGGCATCTCCATTGCCAGAATTCCCGCAAGATATTCCGTCCAGTTTACTTCGGAAACGCCGTCTGCTTCCTCCGTGTCCGGCACTTTTACCTTCACAAAGAATGTGCCGCCCTCATCTTCTGCCTCTGTATTTACTCCGTTTACAAACACGGACACAACGTAAGGCAGCAGAATGATAATCACAAGAAAAGCCACCACGGACTTAAACTTCTGCTCGATCGTATATCGCCACATAAAAAAACAGCCCTCCACATTTCAGTATATGAAGAGCTGTTTCATTTCAGACCCGGCCCGCATCACAGGGCTTCTGATCTGGTCATTTTTATTCTGTTTTCTCCGTCGGAGCCTGATTCTGTCCATCCCCCGGCTGCTCAGCGCCTGTCTGCGACGGAACTGTCGCTGTCTCTGGTGCCATTGCTAATGGCGTCTCTTCTGCCGGCGCCGCCCCTGTCGGTTCCTGCGGTGGAACCGGCGTTCCTGTATAGATTGGGAGGACCGGCGGCGGGCCGAGCTTCGGCTCCTTACCCGGAACGAAATCCCTGTTCCTCATCACGAAGAGACAGAACGCCTCGTACAGCGGGATCGTTGCCGACAATATTGCATGAACGATTCCCATATTATGAGTTGTAAATCTCTCATAAATCTGTATATCTACAAGCACTCTCAGCGTCACATACACTGCTGAATAGGCAACCAGCAGCACGATCAGGATGAGACACATAACGATCATCAGCATGATGCCTATCCCGGCGCCAATACCGATCGTCCCTACGACAGCAGCCAGCATGAGTGGGATGAAAAGAATCCCCGTCACAGCATCCGCTGCAATCGGCAGGATGAGTTTCCAGATTCCGGGATTTTTTATGGATCCTTTTTTCAGCTTAATCTCCCCTGCCATTTCTCCGTGGAAATAGTCTCTCGCAAAGGGAATAAATGCCATCCAGGGATGCTTTTTCCCAAGTCTTTTTCCTATCGTGTACAGTCCAATGGAATGAAAAATATAACTCACCAGAGTAAAGATGATCACCATCGCCAGCACGATCAGATAGATCGAAAGGATCGCGCCGAAAATCGAGTCATCCATACTTCTGTGATATGTTGCAGGATAATCATACTGATATCCATAGTCATAAGCAAAATCCATCTGTGATGCCTCCTATTCTTCCTGTCCGGACGGAACCTCCACTTTCTCAAGTTTCCAGATTTCTTCTACATACTCCTCGATTGTACGGTCAGACGAGAACTTCCCGCTGCATGCAGTCTGCATCATTGCCATTTTTGACCATCTCTGCTGGTCTCTGTATGCCTCTTCCACTCTTCTCTGCGCGTCTGCGTAAGAACGGAAATCCTTCAGGATGAAATAAGTATCCGCGCGGTCCGTACACTGCGTGTTAAGCAGAGAGTTATACAGATTCTTGTACATATTATGATCGCCATGGGCATATGTGCCGTCCATGAGCTGGTCTACCACACGTTTCAGTTCCCAGTCGTTGAAGTAGATCTCCTGCGGGTTATATCCGCCATTGTTCTCATAATTAATTACTTCCTCTGAGCTCAGTCCGAAGATAAATGCATTCTCCTCGCCGACTTCCTGAACGATCTCTACATTTGCGCCGTCCATTGTTCCGAGTGTCGGAGCGCCGTTTAACATAAACTTCATGTTTCCTGTTCCGGACGCCTCCTTGGAAGCCGTTGAAATCTGCTCGCTGACATCAGCCGCAGCGAAGATAATCTCCGCGTTGGACACACGGTAATCCTCGATGAAAACGACTTTCAGCTTTCCGTTGATGCTGCGGTCATTGTTTACCACATCCGCAACAGAGTTGATCAGCTTGATCGTCTCTTTTGCTCTTAAATATCCTGCTGCCGCTTTCGCGCCGAAGATAAATGTTCTCGGATAGAAGGACATCTCCGGGTGTTCCTTAATCTGGTTATACAGATACATAATATGCAGGATGTTCAGGAACTGGCGTTTATATTCGTGGAGACGCTTTACCTGTACGTCGAAGATCGAACGCGGATCAACGTCAATACCGTTGTGCTCCTTGATGTATTTCGCCAGACGCACTTTGTTCTGGTATTTAATCTGCATGAACTCGCGTCTTGCGTTCTCATCATTTACATACGGTTTCAGCCTGCTGATCTGGGACAGATCTGTAATCCAGCCATCGCCGATCTTGCTCGTAATCCAGTCTGCAAGGAGCGGATTTCCGTGTGCGAGGAACCGTCTCTGCGTAATGCCGTTTGTCTTATTATTGAACTTCTCGGGCATCATCTCGTAGAAGTCTTTCAGCTCCTGGTGTTTTAAGATCTCCGTATGGAGCTGTGCCACACCGTTTACAGAGAAGCCTGCGATGATAGCCATATTTGCCATCCTCACCTGTCCGTCCATAAGGATCGCCATTTTCTTCACCTTATTCTCATTGCCCGGATACATCTCACGCACTTTGATGAGGAAGCGGCGGTCAATCTCCTGCACGATCTGGTAGATACGGGGCAGAAGGCGGGAGAACAGGTCGATCGGCCATTTCTCAAGAGCCTCCGCCATGATCGTGTGGTTTGTGTAAGCACATGTCTTAGAGGTGACATCCCACGCCTCTTCCCAGCTTAACCCTTCCTGGTCGATGAGCAGGCGCATCAGCTCAGGTACCGCAACCGTCGGATGGGTATCGTTCATCTGAATAACTACTTTCTCATGAAGTTTGCGGATATCGCTGTGTTTCTTCTTATATTTTGCAATCAGGGCCTGAAGGCTTGCAGAGATAAAGAAATACTGCTGTTTCAGGCGGAGTTCCTTACCGGAGTAATGATTGTCGTTCGGGTAGAGAACATCAACGATCAGCTTCGCCAGGTTCTCCTGCTCCACTGCCTTGTGATAGTTTCCTCTGTCAAACTCATCCAGCTTAAAGTCTGTGATCGCCTTTGCATCCCATACGCGGAGCGTGTTTACCACATGGTTTCCATAACCGACGATCGGCATATCGTACGGAATCGCAAGAACAGACTCATAGTTTTCCTGGATAAAGATATCCTTTCCTGTAGCCGGATCTTTCTCAAACCGGATATTTCCTCCGAAGCGCACTTCCTTCGCATACTCTTCCCTGCGAAGCTCGAACGGGTTGCCCTCCTTGAGCCAGTCGTCCGGAACTTCCTTCTGATAGCCGTCCACAATTTTCTGTTTGAACATACCGTAACGGTAGCGGATGCCGCATCCGTAAGCCGGATAATTTAACGTTGCCAGAGAGTCAAGGAAACATGCTGCCAGACGGCCGAGACCGCCGTTTCCAAGAGCCGCATCCGGCTCCTGGTCCTCGATTACATTCAGGTCAATTCCCATCTCATCCAGCGCTTCCTTCACATCCTTGTACGCGGTCATGTTAATCAGGTTATTTCCGAGAGCGCGGCCCATAAGGAACTCCATGGACATATAGTACACGGTTTTCGCGTCCGCCTCGTCATAAGCCTTCTGTGTCGCAAACCAGTCGTCAAAGATAACATCCTTAACTGCATAGGATACTGCCTGGAAGATCTGCTGAGGAGTCGCCTCCTCGATTGTCTTCCGGTACAGTGTTCTGATATTATCTTTCACCGTCTGCTTAAATGTTTCTTTTTCTAATCTTTTGCTGAACATTTCTTTATTTTCCTTCCTTTTCCACACCCATTGTAACTGCTTCGCCGTTGATCTTCCACTCTTTTACATATCCTGCCGGCTCTGCCTTTACAATCGCGTCAGCCAGCACTTCTCCGCTGATCTGCTCTGCATATTTCCCGAAGACTGCCTCCGCCTTCTCTGTTCCATTGTATGTCACTCTGATCCGGTCTGTCACCTCAAAGTCCGCCTCTTTTCTCATAGTCTGAACCTTGCTGATAATCTCACGGACAAAGCCTTCTTCCAGCAGTTCCGGTGTCAGATTTGTATCGAGGACAACTGTGATTCCGTTGTCATTTTCGGATACATAGCCCTCCATCTGAGCCGTATCAATCAGCAGATCCTCTTTGAAGAGTGTGATTTCCTGATCGTTCACGGTGAGCTTGAGCGCTCCTGTGTCATTGACCTCATCCATGGCTTCATTTCCGTCCACAGAGTCAAGAGCCGCCTTGATTCCACCTAACATTTTACCATATTTTGGTCCCACTGTCTTTAATTGTGGTTTAAATGTATATGAAGTGAAGTCTCTTACATCGTCTGTAAATTTAATATTCTTCACGTTCAGCTCATCCGCAACAATGTCCTGATAGAACTCCGGCAGCGTGAACAGAGCTTTTACAAACATCTGCCCGATCGGCTGGCGGTTCTTGATATTGGACGCATTCCGGCAGGCACGTCCCATCACAACGAGTTTAAGGACATGTTCCATATTTGCTTCCAGCTCTTTGTCGATCTGGTCCTCATGGACCTCCGGGAAGAGACACAGATGGATGCTCTCCGGCGCTTCTGCGTCGATGCTGCGCACGAGATTCTGATAGATCTCTTCCGTCATGAACGGAATCATCGGTGCAGCCGCTTTGGATACTGTGACAAGAGCTGCATACAGTGTCATGTATGCATTGATCTTATCCTGTTCCATCCCTTTCGCCCAGAAGCGATCCCTGCTCCTTCTTACATACCAGTTGCTCATGTCATCCACGAATTCCTGCAGCGCGCGGGCAGCTTCCGGAATCCGGTAATTTCCGAGATTGTCATCCACGTCTTTTACCATCGTGTTCATCTTGGAAAGGAGCCACTTGTCCATTATGGACAGCTTATCATATTCCAGTGTATATTTTGTCGCGTCAAAGTTGTCAATATTCGCATAGAGCACAAAGAACGCGTAGGTATTCCACAATGTTCCCATGAATTTCCTCTGGCCCTCAACCACTGCCTTGCCGTGGAAACGGTTCGGAAGCCAGGGTGCGCTGTTTACATAGAAATACCAGCGGATCGCGTCAGCGCCGTATGTCTCAAGCGCCTCAAACGGATCGACTGCATTTCCTTTGGACTTGCTCATCTTCTGGCCGTTCTCATCCTGCACATGTCCCAGAACGATAACATTCTTATATGGCGCCTTGTTGAAGATCAGTGTTGAAATCGCCAGCAGGGAGTAGAACCATCCTCTCGTCTGGTCCACCGCCTCGGAGATAAAGTCCGCGGGGAACTGCTCTTCGAAGAGCTCTTTATTCTCAAACGGATAGTGATGCTGTGCGAACGGCATGGATCCGCTGTCAAACCAGCAGTCGATTACCTCCGGCACGCGGTGCATCTCTTTCCCGCATTCCGGACATCTGATCGTCACTGCATCGATGTACGGACGGTGCAGCTCAATGTCATCCGGACAGTTGTCGGACATAGATTTCAATTCCTCGATACTTCCGATTGAATGCATATGTCCGCACTCACACTCCCAGATGTTCAGCGGAGTTCCCCAGTAGCGGTTACGGCTGATGCCCCAGTCCTGAACGTTCTCGATCCAGTCTCCGAAACGACCTTTTCCGATGCTCTCCGGAATCCAGTTGATCGTATTATTGTTCGCGATCAGATCGTCTCTTACCGCTGTCATCTTGATGAACCAGGATTCGCGCGCATAGTAAATGAGCGGCGTATCACATCTCCAGCAGTGCGGATAGCTGTGCTCGAACTTCGGCGCGTCAAAAAGGAGGCCGCGTGAATCCAGATCCTTTAACACCTCCGGGTCCGCCTTCTTTACGAACAGGCCCGCAAACGGAGTGGACTCTGCCATATTTCCCTTTTCATCCACAAGCTGTACGAACGGAAGATCATACTTTCTTCCTACATTCGCATCATCTTCACCGAATGCCGGCGCAATGTGAACGATACCGGTACCGTCTGTCAATGTTACATAGGTATCACACACCACGAAAAATGCTTTCTTATTCTGTTTAGCGGCAGCATCCGCAGCACACTGGTACAGCGGCTCGTACTCTTTGCCTTCCAGCTCTTTTCCCTTGTATGTCTCAAGGATTTCATAAGCCGGTCCGTTCTCTGCAGCCTCCCCGTCTGCTGCCGGGGCAAGCTTCCCGAGGATCGTATCCAGCAGCGCGCACGCCATGTAGTAGGTGCGTCCATCCGCTGCCTTCACCTTCGCGTAATCTTCCTCCGGGTGTACACAGAGCGCCAGGTTGGACGGCAGTGTCCACGGCGTCGTCGTCCATGCAAGGATATAAGCATCCTCGTCTTTTACTTTAAAGCGTACAACCGCAGAACGCTCCTTTACATCCTTGTAGCCCTGTGCCACTTCCTGCGCGGAGAGCGGCGTACCGCAGCGCGGACAGTAAGGAACGATCTTGAAGCCTTTATAGAGCAGTCCCTTCTCCCAGATCTGCTTTAACGCCCACCACTCGGACTCGATAAATGTATTGTGGTAGGTAACGTAAGGATGTTCCATATCCGCCCAGAATCCGACTGTGGATGAGAAATCCTCCCACATTCCCTTGTATTTCCAGACGCTTTCCTTACATTTGTCAATGAAGGGTTCCAGACCGTATTCTTCGATCTGCTCCTTGCCATCCAGGCCGAGGGATTTCTCCACCTCGAGCTCTACCGGGAGACCGTGAGTATCCCATCCGGCTTTTCTCGGCACCATGTATCCTTTCATTGTACGGTATCTCGGGATCATGTCCTTAATCACTCGGGTCAGCACATGGCCGATATGCGGTTTTCCGTTGGCTGTCGGAGGGCCGTCATAGAAAATATAGTCCGGGCAGCCTTTTCTTTCTTCAATACTCTTCTCGAAGATGTGGTTATCTTCCCAGAATTTTTCAACTTCCTTTTCTCGCCCGACAAAATTCATGTCGGTGGGGACTTTCTTATACATGTCTGATTTTCCTTTCTGTTTCCGGTCCGCCGCAGCCATATATCGATTGCGGACACGCTCTCGCTCGGGACGGAACGCAGCGGACACATATGGCTGTAAAAGACACAGCCTTAGTGCCGGCGTTCCTTTACGGTCCTTAATCGACACATGGCTGCGTCAGACCTGCCCGGAACGGGAATTGAATCAAAACCGGGAGAGCTGGTGGTTTTTTCCTTTTATCTGCTGAATTTTAGATAACTGCTGTTTTAGGAGAGCCGGTCCGATTGTTATATCCATTAAGGACCGTAGAGTAACGCCGGCACTAAGGCTGTGTCTTTTACAGCCATATGTGCCCGCTGCGTTACGGCCCGAGCGCAAGCGCGTCCGCAATGGATATAACAATCAGACCGGCGGTATACAAATCTATACCATCTAAGATTCAGCAGGAACAAAGTGGGCAAGCCCACTTCACCTCCCCCTCCCCTCAATTTTGAGGGGCTTGAACACTTTGTGCGCCGCCGCAATACCGCAAAGCGGTAAAATATCCCTGTTGCGGCGTGCGCATCCCGCCCGGAGGGTTTTTATTTCATAGGGAACGCAGTTTCCTATGAAATAAAAAAGGCTTCCGTCCGTAAAAGGACGAAAGCCTGATGCTCTCTCGTTTTTAACCACCTGTTACAACGTACTTGAAGCACTCCGCCTAAACTGATGCTGCTTCGCATACGGTGTCCTCTAACGCGGGACTCGCGTCAGTTCCTACTCCTTCCTCGTCTGCAGCACTGCATTGCACAGCTTATCGAACTTTTTGCTTTCGTGCAGCAAACCCTTGTTTCGGACACTGCGGCTCGGGAGTGATCTTCAAAAACCTGCTACTTGTGCCGGGCTCACACCATCTCCGGCTCGCTGTGACGTTCGGAAAGTCTCTACTGTCTCCGTCATCGCCTTTGTGTTTGAAGTTAATACAAAGGTAATTATAAAAAGAAAATGCTAATTCGTCAAGTTTTTTCGATTGGGGACGTAGTAAAATCGACTTTTACTACGTCCCCAATCAAGATTCACCCTGTCCCTTTTCACAGTTTTTTCACAAACAGCGCCCGAATCGCATTCAGCACTGCAATTATCATTACCCCCACATCTGCAAATATTGCCAGCCACATGTTCGCAATTCCAACTGCGCCCAAAATCAGACAGATCACTTTGATCCCGATAGCAAACCAGATATTTTCATATACAATATGCAAACACTTTCTGGAAATCCGGATCGCCTTCACAATCTTCATCGGATCGTCGTCCATCAGAACCACATCCGCCGCCTCAATCGCCGCATCGGATCCCATGGCCCCCATGGCGATCCCGATATCCGCCCGCGTCAGTACAGGCGCATCGTTGATGCCGTCTCCGACAAAGGCCAGCTTATCTTTCTCCCGCTTCTGCGCAAGGAGTTCTTCCACTTTTTCCACCTTATCCTCCGGGAGCAGCTCGCTATATACCTGGTCGATTCCGATCGACTCAGCCACATGTCTGGCCACCCGGTCTCTGTCCCCGGTAAGCATTACCGTTTTCTCCACGCCGGACTCTTTCAGTTCGCGCACCGCCTCTGCCGCATGCGGTTTCTCGATATCGGAGATGACAATATGCCCTGCATATTTCCCGTCCACTGCCATATGAATAATGGTTCCCACATGGTGGCAGTCGATGTGTTCTATCCCAAGCTTCTTCATCAGCTTGTCATTGCCCGCCGCCACGGGTATGCCATCCACCAGCGCGGTCACACCGTTTCCGCTGATCTCCATAATATCTTTGACCCGGCTCCGGTCCGGTTCTCTTCCGTAAGCCCTCTGCAGGCTCTTGCTGATCGGATGTGAAGACGCGCTCTCCGCCAAGGCCGCATATTCCAGCAGCTTTTCACGCGCCATCTCATTGTGGTGCACCGCATTCACCTCAAAGACGCCCTTCGTCAGTGTCCCCGTTTTATCAAAAACCACGTATTTTGTCTGAGCCAGTGTCTCCATATAGTTGGAACCTTTGATCAGCACGCCTGCATTGCCGGCTCCTCCGATTCCCGCGAAAAAGCTCAAAGGGATGCTGATCACGAGAGCGCACGGACAGCTGATTACAAGGAAGGTAAGCGCCCGGTATATCCAGGTTTCCCAATCTGCCGGAAGCCCCATCCCGAGCATCCGAACCAGAGGAGGCAGCACGGCCAGGGCAATGGCGCTGTATACAACGGCCGGAGTATATATTCTTGCAAATTTTGTGATAAATTCTTCGGACTTTGATTTCCTTGAGCTGGCGTTTTCCACCAGATCCAGGATCTTTGAGACTGTAGATTCTCCGAATTCCTTTGTGGTACGGATCCTTAATACACCTGTCATGTTGATGCATCCGCTCAGGATCTCATCTCCGGTTTCCACTTCCCGCGGGATGCTCTCCCCGGTCAGCGCGCTCGTATTCAGAGTGGAAGTTCCCTCTGTCACAACTCCGTCGATAGGTACTTTCTCCCCGGGCTGTACGACAATCATACTTCCCGGCTCCACCTCGTCCGGATCAACCTGTTCCAGCTTCCCGTCCATCTCAATATTGGCATAGTCCGGCCGGATATCCATCAGTTCGCTGATATTGCGGCGGCTCTTTCCCACCGCATAGCTCTGGAACCACTCTCCCACCTGATAGAAGAGCATAACCGCGATCGCCTCTGTATAATCTCCGCTATCCGCAAGAGCGATGGCGATGGCTCCGATCGTCGCAATAGCCATCAGCAGGCTTTCGTCAAAGGGCTGCCGGTTTTTAATTCCCTTAAACGCTTTGATCAGGATATCATATCCGATGATTAAATAAGGAATAAGGTAAAGTATGAACCTTCCGTATCCCTGAACCGGGACAAAATTCAGCACAATCATAAGTGCTGCGGAAATGAGAATCCGAACCAGCATTTTCTTCTGTTTCTTACTCATAGTGTCTCCCCTTCTCTTTTAAACATTTAAACAATCTTTTAATCAAATTCTATGCAAAACACCCCAGCCCCGGGGTGCCACATTATATCTTAACAACTTAAATCTTCCGGAATCACATTACAAAAAGATCTCGCAGTCATCTTCTACCTTCTTGCAGTTTTTTCTTACTTCCTGCATGACAGCCTTCGCATCCTGCCCTTCCTCAAATTCCACATTCATCTTAAGCGTCATGAAATTAACCACTGCGTTTTTCACACCTGCGGTATTATTCGCCGCCTGCTCCATCTTATTCGCACAATTTGCACAGTCAACATCAATTTTATAAGTTTTCTTCATAATCATATTCTCCTTTTTCTGCTGTTTCCGCCCTGATCCGCGGTCTGCTTCTTACGAAAAGTTACTATTCACAGTCTGCTCGCCTTTGACAGAGTGTGAACTGTAAACGAATCATTATATTTTACAATTAAGCAATTATTTAATTATTGACTATACTGTAATGCAGATTGTATAATAAGTCAATAGAAATGCAGATCATTTTTCCATTTGGGCGAAAAATATTTCCGAATGGAGCAATCGACGGGAAGGAGAACAGCCGCTATGAAGAATCATTCGAAAGAAGAGGAAGAAAAAATTGTACAGCATATGCCCGGAGAAGACGAAATCGCCGGTGTTTCCGAAGCCCTGAAACAGCTCGGTGACCCGAGCCGCCTGCGGATTTTCTGGCTTTTATGTCATTGTGAAGAATGCGTGCTCAATATCGCATCCATCGTGAACATGAGCAGCCCGGCGGTCTCCCATCACCTCCGGCTCCTAAAAAGCAGCGGCCTCATCGTAAGCCGCAGGGAGGGAAAAGAGATGTACTATAAAACCGCGGATACCGAACTGGCTCAGGTCCTGCACCATACGATAGAGAAACTTGGCCGGATCACCTGTCCGGAGTCGTAAATTCAGATAATCAGAGGGATACAGTATATGCAGAAGGATTATAAGTGTGAAATCAAAGACAGACTGTCCCGGATCTCTCCCGGAAATATGGTCACAGTGCGCCATCCGCTCTCCCCTGAGGAATTCCCTGAGAAACCGCCTGTGGGTTCGTCTCCTGCCGTTCCCGGCACAACAGGCAGGTCTGAAACCAAGTCTTCGCCCGCATTGACTTCAGAAATCTGCCTGGAAACTTCCCCGGATGCACAGATTCTTGTAGAAACTTATGAACTCTACCCGGGAATCGACCTGTCCTACAACTATTTTCTCGCGGATCAGTTTCATTTCCACCACCATCATAAGCGCTCCGTCCTCTCCATAGACCATTGCAGCCACGGGCGGATCGGCTGGGAGATGAAAGGAGGCTTAAGTCTCTATTTCGGGAGCGGCGACCTTTCCTTCCACGCCACGGACAAGTGCGCGGATTCGTTTATTACGCTGCCGCTCGGTTACTATGAAGGCCTGACTGTCACACTGGACTCAGCCGTACTCGCCACCTGCTCCCCCTCCCTTCTGCGGGAAGCCGGAGTGGACGCCGAAACGCTGTGCCGGAAATTCTGCGGGGAAAATGAAACAGCCGCTCTTCCCGCGAGCAGCCGCATTGAACACATTTTTTCAGAAGTATATGATCTTCCGGAGCAGACGAAGCTCCCTTATCTGAAACTGAAATGCCTGGAGCTTCTCCTCTTTCTCAATATGACGGAACCCGGCGAAGCTCATACACTGGATCCGTACCATTCAGAACAGGTGGAGACGATCCGCCGGATTCATGATCAGATCATCCGTCAGCCTGAACGCCGCTTTACGATCGAAGAGCTCTCCCGGCAGTATCATATCAGCACCGCGGTTCTAAAGAGCATTTTCAAATCGGTCTACGGGATGCCGGTTGCATCTTATATGAAGCAGTACCGTATCACACAGGCCGCGCGTATGCTCCGCTGCACTTCGGAGCCCATCTCTGTCATCGCCCGCAAAGCCGGCTACGAGAGCCAGAGCAAATTCACCGCAGCGTTTAAGGACTGCATGAAAATACTGCCCACGGATTACCGCAGGCAGTTTCATCAATAACAGCCCAGGGGCAAAATGCCCCGGGGCTGTTTTCTTTTCCTTACGTCTCTATCTGTAACGTCCGTTCCGGTCTCTCCGGCGCGGTTCCTCCTGCATACGAACTCTTCTCTGCTCCACTCCCGGATAGGGCCCCGGATGGCCGCCCGCCCCGGGACGCGGACGCCCGGAACCTGTGGAGCCTGACATCTGCTGCCGCTGTGCCCGCGCTGCATTCTGCCTCCTTCTGCGGGCCGCCCTCATCCTCTTCTTTTTAAGATAGCGGTATCTCGCCACAATCATGAAAACAATGATCAAAAGCAGCACTGCTGCCCCCGCGCAGATCAGCACCCGGATCAGCAAATTCCCGGATGAAAACCCTGCTTCATCTGATCCATTTCCCTCTGCCGTACCATCCGCTGCTCCGTCTGCTGAATCTTCAGCCGCCTGTACCTCATCTATATATGCTTCTGTCAGAACAACTTCCGTGCTTCCTACATTCTGTCCTTCATAATAGAAGGTAACTGTTCCGGAGGCGTCCGCTTCATCCTCGATCACAATGTCCTTCTCAAGCGAAGAAAATTCGACGCCCGAAGGCAGGAGGACATAAGGTGCTTCCTCCGTATAGGAACTGATCTCCTCCGGCATGTTCTGATCTTTTAAATATACTTTGGAGAAATTCCCATAGGCATAGTCAAACATAGCCTGCGTATCAACATATACATCCCCGTCGTCCTGGAGAATCACTGCAACCAGCCTGAGCCCGTCCTTTTCTGCCATCGTGACCAGCGTCGTCCTGGACTGATCCGTGTATCCGGTCTTACCTCCGGTACAGTTTTCGTAGTAATAATAATTTCCCGGCCAGAGCATCTTATGATTCTGCTGAAACGTCCGCGTCTCCTTCATAAGATTCGTCTCGCCGATTGTATACTCCAGCGTCTGGGTCACCGTCCGAAATTCATCGAACTGATACGCCGCAGACGAGATCAGCGCCATATCCCGCGCCGTCGTATAGTGCTGTTCATCATGCAGCCCGTTGGCGTTCACCCAGTTTGAACCGATACATCCCAGCTCTTTCGCACGGTCATTCATCTCCTGGATAAATGTATTGTAATCCCCGCCCATAAGCTTCCCTACGCTCTCCGCAATCGCATAGGAAACCTCATTTGCCGAGGCGAGGAGCATCCCGTACATAGCGTCTTTTCTGCTTAAGAACTCCCCGGGCGTCATCCCGATACTGGCATCGCCATACTCCATAAACGCTACGCTGTCCTCTGAAAAATATACTTCATCTTCGGGAGCTGAATTCTCCAGTGCAACTAAAGCTGTAAGAATCTTTGTGATACTGGCGGGATAATGCCGCTCATCCGCCTGCTTTTCATACAGCACAGCGCCGCTGTCCATATCCATAACAATCCCAGAATGGCCATAGATCTGAGGCCCCTGCGGCCATCCTTCGATACTGTTTGTGTCTGGTTTTATATCATAAGAAGCCTGCAGAGCCGCTTCAAATTCATTCTGTTCCCCTGCTTCCTCCGCCTGCGCCGCCAGAGCCGGAATCAAAGCGCATATCAGGGCAAGAGCTGCCGAAAAGATCCGTTTACCTGACTTTTTCATAATATCCTCCGGTCAAACCGATATTTTTTCTATCATTATAGTAAAATAGCGGGCATGTTGCAAGGATTAACCGTTCAGCTATAAAGTTCACTAACATTTATCGTTGGATCACGTCCGGAAGCGGGTCGGAACGTTTAGAAAGACATATCCTGGGAAAGGAGGCAGCCGCTCGATATTCCGTTCCGGAATCTGGGAAGAATCTAAGAATCC
>JAHZHF010000119.1:7516-8942 GCA_019420405.1 Clostridiales bacterium | reverse complement strand
TCTGTTTCACTATGACGAGATTCCGAAAATCGCGTTCAATGACAGGATCGTACCTCACAATATGCCGGATGAGATCTGGATTACAGACACGACCTTCCGGGACGGACAGCAGTCCAGGGCGCCCTATACCACAGAACAGATCGTGACGATCTACGATTATCTGCATCGTCTGGGCGGCCCGAACGGGAAGATCCGCCAGAGCGAATTTTTCTTATACAGTAAAAAAGACAGGGATGCGGTATACAGATGTCTGGAGAAAGGGTATGAGTTCCCGGAGGTGACGAGCTGGATCAGAGCCAGCAAAAAGGATTTCGAGCTGGTAAAAGAGATTGGCCTCAAAGAGACGGGAATCCTTGTGAGCTGTTCGGATTATCATATTTTCTATAAGCTGAAGATGACGAGGAAACAGGCGCTTGAGCATTATCTCTCAGTTGTGAGAGAATGTATGGAAACCGGGGTGCGGCCGAGATGCCATCTTGAAGATATTACCAGATCTGACATTTACGGGTTTGTGATTCCATTCTGCCTGGAGCTGATGAAACTGATGGAGGAGTATCAGATTCCGGTGAAGATCCGTGTCTGCGATACGATGGGATACGGAGTGAACTTCCCGGGAGCCGTGATTCCGAGATCTATTCCGGGGATTATCTACGGACTTATGACTCATGCGGGGGTTCCCAGCGAGCTGATCGAGTTCCACGGGCACAATGATTTCTACAAGGCAGTGAATAACTCGACGACAGCATGGCTGTACGGCGCCTGCGGAGTCAACTGTTCTCTGTTCGGGATCGGCGAGCGTACGGGAAATACGCCGCTTGAGGCCATGGTGTTTGAGTACGCGCAGCTTCGCGGTACGCTGGACGGTATGGATACTACGGTGATTACCGAATTGGCAGAATACTACGAGAAAGAGATTGGATATCATATTCCGCCGCGGACACCTTTTGTAGGAAAGAATTTTAATGTGACAAGAGCTGGAATTCACGCGGATGGAATGCTGAAAAATGAGGAGATTTACAACATTTTCGACACGGATAAGTTCTTAAAACGTCCGGCCCTTGTCTCTGTTTCAAATACTTCCGGGGCAGCCGGGATCGCATACTGGATCAACGCATACTATAAGCTGTCGGGCGAACGAGAGGTGGATAAAAATTCTGAGCTTGTACGCCGGATTAAAGAATGGGTAGACAAAGAATACGAAGATGGAAGAGTTACGGTCTTGACAGATGAAGAATTAGTTGAGAAAATAAACAGTGTGTGTGAAGAACTGCACGTTACATTGTAACCGGGAGGATTTTACATGGAAGAATATCAGGATCATTCCCTGGGCGGCCGGGTTTTCCAGAGGCTTCGTGAAGACATCTTAAGCGGAAAGTACAAGGAAAATGACGAACTGAGGGAGAATACCATAGGAAAAGAGCTGGGA